>JBBQOT010000395.1:0-3894 GCA_038331165.1 Acetobacterales bacterium | reverse complement strand
AAGGATTTCGAGGACGCAATTGACGCTTTCAGTAAGGCTTGGACGATTATCAAAGACGCGAAACCGGATGAAATAGCTAAAATCCAGAAAAACTTCGATCGCACCGTGTGGCGCCTGCGCACCGGACCGTTCCAGCAACCGCGTGAGGCCGAAGCGTTCTGCGCCGAAGTGCGCGCCGCCGGCGGCGGGTGCTGGGCGGCGGGCAGCTGACGTTGCCGGGCGAGCGCACTATCCGATCAGTCAGGATCGATTGATCGGAAGATTTCCGCTCTAGGACAACGGTGTGCCGGGCCAGCGGTCCAGCACGCCCTCGATCGGCATCGGCTGACCATAGTGAAAGCCCTGGCCGGCGTCGCAGCCGGCCTCGCGCAGCAACGCCTCCACCGCCGCGGTCTCGATGCCTTCGGCGACCACACGCAGCCCCAGCGCCTGGCCCAGCCGGATGGTGGCGTGCACCAGGCGCAGCGCCTCGGGCAGGTCGGCGGTGCGGGCGACGAAGCTGCGATCGATCTTCAGCTCGGTGAACGGCAGGCGCAACAATGCCGGCAGGGTGGCATAGCCGGTGCCGAAATCGTCCATCGCACAGCCGATCCCCAGGTCGCGCAGGGCCGCCAGCACGCCGGCGGCCCGCACCGGGTCGGCGAAGGGCTGACCCTCGGTGATCTCGGCCACCAGCACCGCGCGCGGCAGGCCGGCTGCGTCAATCAAGGTGGCGATGCGGGCAGGCAGGCCGACATCGTCGAGCAGCACCGGCGAGATATTCACCGCCACCGTGGCCGCCGGGTGATGGCGGCGCAGTTCGGCGATGGCGGCCAGCGAGTCCCGCAGCACATCGCAGGTCAGCCGGCCGATCAGCCCGGACTGTTCGGCCAACGGGATGAAGCGGTCCGGCGCGATAATGCCCATCTCGGCATCGGTCCAGCGCGCCAACGCCTCCACCCCGATGAAGGCGCCGGTGGCCAGCGCGACCTTGGGCTGGAACGCCGTGCGAATGCGGCCGCGCACGATGGCGAGCGCCAGCTCGGTCGCGGTCGGGCGGGGAGGGTGCGGCAGCAGGGAGGCCACGGAGTGCTCTCGCTGGAATGTACATGACGATCAGGCCGGTGCGTGACCATGCTAGCGTTTATCCCGCGATCCCGGGCCAAGTTTCTTCACATTCGCGCGCGTGGCCTGGCGAAGCGCCGCGTGAGGACGGTCACGGCGCGGGGTTGATCGGCGCGCAATTGCGCCGGCCGGCCATCAGGCAGTCCTCGGTCTTGGCCACGGCGGACAGGTGGCGGGCCAGCACCCAGCCGCCGGCGACCAACGCCAGCAACATCACCAGGGCGATCAGCGCGCGGGCGCGCGAGGGCGTCGGCTGCTCGTCATCCTTCATCGGCGTAATCCCGCGGTTGACAGGGCGCCGGCCGGCCCGTCACTTCATCGCATGAGGTTGAAACTGGCATTGCTCGCGCTGTTGTCGTTGTCGTTGCTGTCCGGGCCCGCCCGGGCGGCGGGGCAGGCGCGGCATTTCACCACAAGTGACGGCGTGCGGCTGCATTACATCGAGGCAGGCCCGGTTGAACCAGGCCGGACTGCGCGAACGATCGTGTTCGTGCCGGGGTGGACCATGCCGGCCTGGATCTTCGAACGGCAAATCGCCAGCCTGTCGCGCCAGTTCCGCGTCATAGCGCTGGACCCGCGCAGCCAGGGCGAGAGCGCCCTTGCCCCAGGTGGCCACGAGCCGGTGCGGCGCGGGCGTGATATCGGCGAACTGATTGCGCGGCTGGGCGGGCCGCCGGTGGTGCTGGTGGGCTGGTCGCTCGGCGTGCTCGATTCGCTGGCCTATCTGCGCGGCCACGGCGACTCCAAGTTGGCCGGGCTGGTGCTGATCGACAATTCCGTGGGCGAAGACCCGCCGCCGCCAGCACCGCCGCCACTTGCCGGACCGCGGCGACCCAAGCCGCCGCGCGAGGTGGCCACGCGGGCTTTCGTGCGCGGCATGTTCGCCCATAAACAGCCCGAGGCGTGGCTCGACCGGCTGACCCAGGCCGCCCTGCGCACGCCGGAGCCGGTGGCCCAGCAGCTTCTGGCCTATCCCGTGCCGCGCACCTGGTGGAAGGAGGCGCTATACTCCACCAGCCGCCCGGTGCTCTATTTGGTGCGGCCGAAATGGGCCGGCCAGGCGGAGAATGTGCGCGCCAAGCACCCGAGTGCCGAGGCGGTGGTGCTGGATAATTCCGTCGGCCACGCCCTGTTCGTCGACGACGCCCCGGGATTCGACGCACGGTTGCGCGATTTCCTGCGCCGGCGGGTGTGGAACTAGCCCGATGGTGCTAGCCGCTGGAGAGAACAAGCTGTTGGCAGGCGAGGCCAGGGCTTTGCCGTCGCGGCGCGAAGCCGCGCCGACGGGGACCCACCAGGTCCCGAGCGCGCCTTTGCGCGACGGGCCAAGCCCCTGGACCTTAAATATATGATAATAAAATGGTTTCCAAAGGCCGTCGGCCTTTGGTGGGTCCAGGGCAAAGCCCTGGCCTTGCCTTCCTTCACAGGTCAACCACGAGGCCGCTTGGTATGACACCACGGCTTTCCGTGGCCGCCCTGTTGCCGCTATTTCTCGTGTCGGCTGCATTGGTAGGCATCCAGATCGCGCTGACGCGATACTTCGCCGTCGCCAAGTGGTCCGAGTATGGCTACTGGGTGATTTCCATTGTGCTGGCTGGCTTCGCGCTGTCCGGCGTGGTGATGGCGTTGGCGCGCGACTGGTTCGCGGCGCGCGGGCGGGTGCTGCTGGACTGGCTGCCGGCGGCGCTGATCCTGGCCGCGGCCGTGGGTTTCCATTTTGTCGCAGCCAACCCGTTCAACCCGCTGCAACTGCAGAACCCCGCGACGTTCGCGGCACAGTTATGGAACATCGCGGCGTACTACGTGGTGTTGCTGCCGTTCTTCTTCGGCGGTGGCGTGTACATCAGCCTGTATTTCATCTTGAACGATCGCGAGATCGGGCGGGTCTATGGCTACGACCTCACCGGCGCCGGGGCCGGGTCGCTGTTGGGGCTGGGGCTGATGTGGGTGCTGCATCCGTTCATGCTGCTGCCCGCGTTGCTGGTGCCGCTGGCGCTGGCCGCGCTGTTCACCCGCCGGGCCTGGGTGCGGCCGGTTACATTCGTGGCGCTGGCGGCCGGCGTCGCGCTGTCGGTGTTCGCCAGTGCTGCGCGGTTCAACGACTACAAGAGCATCTACGCGCCGCTCAACGTGCCCGACAGCCGGGTGCTGGCGGAGCGGTTTTTACCGCGCGGGCTGTACCACCTGCTCGACAATTTCACCGAGCGGGTCGACACCGATCTGTCGAACAACGCCGGCATGATGGGCCTGCCCGGCCCGCCCGGCGCGCTTGGGCTGTACCGCGACGGCAACCGGCTTGCCGCCCTGCCGAAGCCCGCTGCGCAAGGCGGGGGCGGGCTGGAGGCCGGCTACGCGCCGGCGACCCTGGCCGCGCTGCCCTACATGCTGCTCGACAATCCACGGGTGCTGCTGGCCGGTGCCTCGGGCGGGTTCCGCATTGCTGAGGCGCTGGCCCTGGGGGCGGCGGCGCTGGAGGTGGTGGAGCCCGAGCCGGTGCTGCTGGCCGCATTGCGCGACGGCATGGGCGCCGTGCCGGCCTTCGCGCCGGACAAGCGGGTGCGGCTGCGCGGCGACAGCCCGATTGCCGCGGCGGCCGACGGTCCGTTCGACCTGGTGGACATCTCGCTCGATTTCCTCGATGCCGCCGAGGCCAACAGCGCCGCCTTCGCGGCCGAGGCGCTGGCGACCTATGTGCGGGCGCTGACGCCGGGCGGCATCGTGTCGATCCCGGTGTCGATCCGCGAGTTTCCCGCCTATGCGGTGCGCATGTTGGCCACTGCCCGGCGCGGC
>JBBQOT010000394.1:0-3899 GCA_038331165.1 Acetobacterales bacterium | reverse complement strand
GGGCCAGATCGCCCGTAACCGCCATCTGCCGGCCATCGCCGCCTCGCCCGATTTTTCCCTCGTCGCCGTGGCCGACCCCGAAGCCGCGGCCGTAGATGGCACCGCAGTTTACCGTTCGCACACCGAAATGCTCGCCGAAGTCGCGCTCGATGCGGTGGTCATCTGCACCCCACCTGCCGCGCGCTTCGCCATCGCCCGCGACGCGCTGCTGGCCGGCCACCATGTGCTGCTGGAAAAACCCCCCGCCGCCAGCCTGGGCGCGGCCGAGGCGCTGGCCAAACTGGCCGCCCGCGAACGCCGCGTTCTGTTCGCCACCTGGCATTCCCAGTACAACACCGCGGTCGAGGCCGCCCGAAGCTTCCTGGCCGGCAAGAAGGTCGCGGCACTCCACGTCGACTGGAACGAGGATTTTCGCACATACCACCCCGATCAGGCATGGATCTGGCAGGCGGATGGGTTTGGCGTGTTCGACATGGGCATCAACGCGCTGTCGGTGATCGCCCGCCTGTTCGCCACGCCGCCCTTCGTGCGCGCCGCCGAGTTGCGCATCGCCGCCAACCATGCCGCCCCGCTCAGCGCCATCCTGCATTTCGGCTCGCTCGATGGTGACGGACGAATGGAGATGCACATGGACTGGGGCCACACGGGCCCCGACCAGCGCGAAATCCGCATCACCACCCAATGCGGCCACGACCTCGCCTTGCTCGACAGCGGCGGTCGGCTGGTGATCGACGGCGCGGTGGTGCTGGAAACTACGCGCTCGGAATACCCGATGCTTTACGCCCGCTTCGCCGACCTGGTCCGGAGCGGCCAGAGCGACGCCGACCTCACCCCGCTGAAGATGACGCTGGACGCCCTGGCGATCGGGCGGCGCCAGCGCATCCCCGTCTTCGAGGATTGATACTCGACTCCCAAGAGAAGAACTCAAGTCGAGAAAAAGACCGGGCAGAGCCCGGCTTTCTCCTCTACAAGAATTCTTCTCTTCGGGATTTGGCATCAAGCAATATCCGATCAGATATCGCGCCAGCCGTCCTACCAGACGCCGGTGTTCGGCATGCTGGTCCAGGGCTCGGCCGGCACCAGCGCATCGCCATCCTGCAGCAGCTCCACCGAGATGCCGTCGGGCGTGCGCACGAACGCCATCTTGCCCTCGCGCGGCGGCCGGTTGATGGTAACACCGTGCTTTATCAGTGCGTTGCAGGTGTCGTAGATGTTCCCCACGGCATAGGCGAGATGGCCGAAATTCCGGCTGCTGCCAAAAACTTCAGGGTCCCAGTTATAGGTCAGCTCCAACGGCACCGCCTCGTCGCCGGGGGCGGCGAGAAACACGTTGGTGAAGCGGCCTTTTTCGCTCGAATAGCGGCGGACCTCCTTCATCCCCAGGACGCTGAAGAAGGCGATCGTGTCCTCAATCGACGACACGCGGATCATCGTGTGCAGGTATTTCATGGCTCTGGTTCCTTCATGGCCGGTATCGGGCAAGGCGGTGCCGACACCTTGTGCCAGATCATGGCGCATTCGGGAACGGCACCGCGCAGGCAACGCCACCCCCCTCCTGGCCGAACCCCCATTCCTGTCCTAGCCTTCCGCAAAACGTAAGGCAGGACACACATGACGCATCGCTTCCTCGAAGGCCGCGTGGCCGTGGTGACCGGTGCCGCCCATGGCATCGGCGCCGCCTGTGCCCGCGTCTACGCGCAGGCGGGCGCGCAGGTCGTCGTCTCGGACATCGACGGCGCCGGCGGTTCCGCCACCACCGCGGCCATCGTGGGCGCCGGCGGCAGCGCCCGCTTTGTCGCATGCGACGTCGCAAGCAGCGCCGATTGCAGCGCGCTGATCGCCCAGGCTGTCGCGGCGTTCGGGCGGCTGGACATCCTGCACGCCAATGCCGGGATCGAGCTGTGCAAGTCGGTGTGGGACACCACCGATGAGGACTGGCAGCGCATCCTGGCCATCAACCTCTCCGGCAGCTTCTATTGCGCCCGCGAGGCGATGCGGGTGATGCGCGACGCCGGCAAGCCTGGCGTCATCACCTTCACCGCCTCGCCGCATGCCTTCTTGACCTCACGCGAGATCGCCGCCTATGCCGCCACCAAGGGCGGGCAGGTGGCCCTCATGCGGGCTTTGGCGTTGGAAGGCGCACCGTATGGCATTCGCGTCAACGCCGTGCTGCCCGGGGCCACCGACACGCCGATGCTCCAGCGCGAGGCCCAGGCCTCCGGCGACCCCGCCGCGCTGCTGGGCATTTTCGCCGCCGCCCAGCCGATGGGCCGCCTGGTGCAGCCCGACGAGGTGGCCCACGCCGCCGCCTTCCTGGCCAGCGATGCCGCCAGCGCCGTCACCGCCACCAGCCTGTCGGCCGATGGCGGGCTGATGGCGGCGATCAACGCCGGCCCGGCGATCTCCTACACCGGCGAGTCGCGGTCATGACCCTGCCGCCGCCGACCGAGAACTGGCGGCTCACCAAGCCTTCGGCCAGCGGGCGACGCGGCGTTGTCGTCGCCCAGGCCCGCCCGGGTGCCCAAGCCGGCATCGACATCCTGGAGGCAGGGGGAAATGCCGTCGACGCGGCGGTGGCCACCGCCATGGCGCTGGCCAGCCAGGAGCCGTGGAACTCCGGCCTGGGTGGCTATGGCGGCTTCGCCATCGTCCACCGCGCCGGCCAGCCGCGCGCCGAGGTGGTCGATTTCGGCCCGGTCTCGCCACGAAACCTCACGACCGCAAACTTCAAGCTGACCGGCCGCATGTCCGAGACCGGCTTTCGCTGGCCCGAGGTCGAGGGCGACGCCAACATCCACGGCCCCCTCGCCGTCGCCGTGCCCTCGGCCGTCGCCGGCTGCGAGGCGCTGCACACACGCTGGGGGCGCCTGCCGATGGCCGAGGTGATGGCCCCCGCCGTTGCCCTGGCCCGGCGCGGTTTGCACCTCGACTGGTTCGCCACCCTCAAGATCGCCGCCGCGGCCCGCGACCTGCGCCGCTATCCGGAATCGGCAAAAATCTACCTGCGCGACGGCCTGCCGCCCGCCCCGCCGGGCGAAGGCAATCCCGGCTTTCTCCCCCTCGGCGCCCTGCCGGCCACCATGGAACAGCTCGCCCGCGCCGGCTGGCGCGACTTCTATGAAGGCGAAATCGCCGCCGCCTTCGTGCGCGACCAGAAAACCGTCGGCGGCGTGATCGACGCCGAGGATTTGCGCCGCTGCACCGCCAGCATCGTGCCGGCATTGCAGGTCCCGTGGCGCGAAGGCCGCACCCTGCAACTCGCCGACGGCATGACCGCCACCCCTGCCCTGCTGCCGGTGCTGGACGCGATGCGCGCGGCCGAATATGGCGCCGCCCCCGACGCCGCCTGGTACCGCCGCCTCGCCGCCGCGCTGCGCGCCGCCTACGCCGCCCGCCTCAACGACGACGGGGGAGAGTCCTGCACCACCCACCTGACCGTCTGCGACGCCGAAGGCACCATGGTCGCCATGACCACCACCCTGATGGCCGGCTTCGGCAGCCGCGTGGTGCTGCCGGAAACCGGCATGCTGATGAACAACGGCATCATGCTGTTCGACCCCCGCCCCGGTCGCGCCAACTCGCTCGCGCCGTCCAAGCGCGCGCTGACCAACATGGCCCCGTTCGTGCTGCGCCGGGGCGACACCCCGATGATGGCCGGCGGCGCCAGCGGCGGGCGGCACATCATGGCCGCGGCGTTCCAGCTGATGACCTGTGTCGCCGACTTCGCCATGGACCCGCAAAGCGCCGCCCACGCCCCCCGCATCAGCGTCGCCGGCCCGGACCGCGTGGCGGCCGACCCCGACCTGGGCCAAGCCATCATCGCCGCCCTGGCCATCGACGCGCCGGTGGACGTGATGCGCCGCCACATCACCCCGGCCAACTTCGCCAACCCCAACCTG
>JBBQOT010000393.1:0-3929 GCA_038331165.1 Acetobacterales bacterium | reverse complement strand
ATGTGCACACCCGCCATCACCAGCATCCGCTCGGTGGTGGTTTCCATCATGAACGCCCTTAGCAAGTGGATCGCCGAGATCATCACGATTGACAGCGACACTTTCAGCTTGACGTTATTGCTGTCCATCTTGCCCAGCCATTCCGGCTTGGCGGTCGCGTGCGCCGCGTCGATGCGCGAGATGAAGCTTTCGTAGGACGAGATCGCCACCATCACCAGTAGGTTGGCCACCAGGCACAGATCGAGCACGGCGAGCAGGATCAGCACCAGCTCGGACTCCCCGATGGTCAGGATCGTGCCGATCAGGTGCATCATCTCGCGCCCGACCATGACATAGATGGCCAGCACCGAGCCGATCAGGGCGACGTAGAGCGGCAGCAGCAGCCAGCGCGTGCCGAGCAGCAGAGATTCGATGAGGCGTTCCATGCGGCGATGATAGTCGTTGGCGCCACGCTGCGCAGCCCCGTCTTGACGCTGGCGCCCGGCCGTCGGACACCCCGCGACGACGAGGGACTCTGGACCGAATCTGAGGATCCTCGAATCGCACCCGGCCACGGATAACGCGCGCGCCGATATCAGCCCACCCGGCAGGCCCGCTCAGCGCAGGGCCTGCACCAGTTGCACCGTCGCCAGCCCGCATACCACCACGCCGACGGCGGTCATCAGCAGGCGCGGCGGCAGGTAGCGCGCCAGGACGGCACCGAACGGCGCGGCCAGCACGCCGCCAGCGATCAGCCCCAGGATGGCGGTGGCGTGCTGCAAGCCGAAATGCAGCAGGAACGTGGTGCTGATCGCCACCGTGACGAAGAACTCGGCCGCATTGACCGAGCCGATCACGATGCGCGGCGCGTAGCCCGATCCGATCAGCGACGAGGTCAATAACGGTCCCCAGCCGCCACCGCCGATCGCATCGAGGAACCCGCCAACCAGGCCGAGCGGCGCAGCGATGCCCGGCGGCGCCTCGCGCTGCGGCACGGCGGCGCGAGCCACCCTTAGGAGGACCACGATGCCGACCAGCAACAGGTAGGCGGCAACGAAGGGGCGGATCGCGTCGCCATCGACGTTCGACAGGATCCAGGCCCCCAGCACCCCACCGGTGACTCCGGCGATGCTGAGGGTGACGAACAGCCGGAGCGCGATGTTGCGATGCAGCACGTGCGACAGGCCCGAGACGCCGGTGGTTGCGATTTCCGCCGTGTGCGCCGCCGCACTGGCCTGGGCCGGCGCCAAGCCGAGCGAGAGCAGCGCCGTGGTCGAGATCAGGCCGAACGCCATGCCCAGCGCGCCGTCGACCAGCTGGGCGGCAAAACCGATTGCCATCAGCGTCAGGAAATCCAGCAGCATCGTTCCGAGAGGTCCATCCAGTTGCGCGGATTGTTCATATTGGGTCGGGTGCCGCCAGATGCATGCCGCCCCGAATTGCGACGCCGTGCGCCACGATGGGCGGCCGGGCGCAAAGGGATCACTGGACCCCCGCGCGCGACTGGGGAAGTATGGCCGCTGCACGATTGAATGCCGCGAGGGGAACCATGGCGACCACAGTGATCCGCAACGCATCCTATGTCGTCGCATGGGATGCGGGCAGCAAGAGCCATACTTATCTTCAGGACGGCGATGTCGCCTATGAAGATGGCGTCATCCGGTTTGTCGGGCGCGGCTATGTTGGTCCCGCCGACAGCGTGATCGACGGGCGCGGCTTCATGGTGATGCCGGGGTTGGTGAACATCCATACCCACCCGTCGTCGGAGCCGATGAACAAGGGGCTGACCGACGAGGTTGGGTCGCCGCGGCTGTATAATTCGTCGCTGTACGAATACCTGCCGATTTTCCGGCCCGATTCGTCGGCGGTGGCGGATTGCGTGCGCGTGGCGCTGTCGGAACTGCTGCTGTCGGGGGTCACGACGGTGGCGGACCTGTCGATGGCGCATCCCGGCTGGCTCGACCTGCTGGCCGAAAGCGGGCTGCGGGTGTGCATTGCGCCGATGTTCCGCTCTGGCAGGTGGTTCACCAAGAATGGCCACGTGGTGGAATACGAGTGGAACGAAGCCGCCGGCGAAAAGGCGATGGGCGAGGCGCTGACGCTGATTGAGCGTGCCGAGCAGCATCCCTCGGGCCGGCTGTTCGGCATGGTGGTGCCGGCACAGATCGACACCTGCACCGAGACGCTGCTGCGGGAAAGCGGGCAGGAGGCGAAGAAGCGCGGGCTGTCGTGGCAGATCCATGCCGCGCAGTCGGTCAGCGAGTTCCACGAGATTACCCGCCGCCACGGCCAGACGCCGATCGGCTGGATGGACCAGCTGGGGCTGCTCGGGGAACGCACCATCATCGGCCATGGCATCTTTCTCGACGACCATCCCTCCACGCCCTGGCACACCAAGACCGATCTGAGCCGGCTGGCCGAAACCGGCACCACGGTGGCGCATTGCCCGACGGTGTTCGCCCGGCGTGGCATCACGCTGAAGGATATCGGCCGCTACCGGCGCGCCGGGGTGAACGTGGGTATCGGCACCGACACGTTTCCCCACAACATGCTCGACGAGATGCGCTTGGCGGCCTATCTGGCCCGCACCCAGGCCAGCGATGTGCGTACGCTGTCGGGCGCCGATCTGTTCGAGGCGGCCACGGTGAACGGGGCCCGCGCACTCGGCCGTGACGATATCGGGCGGCTGGCGCCACTGTGCCGGGCCGATATCGTGTTGGTGGACATCACCCACCCGCGCATGCGCCCGGCCCGCGACCCGCTGCGCAGCCTGATATACTCGGCGGGCGACCGGGCCGTGCACACGGTGATCGTCGATGGCCAGGTGGTGGTGCAGGACGGCAATTTGCTCACCATGGACTATGCGGCGGCCGCGGAGCATTTGCAGGAGGCCCAGAAAGAAGTGATGGCCAAGGTGCCCAGCCTCGACTGGGGGCATCGCCATGTCGACGAGGTCTCTCCCCCCACGTTCAGGTCAGCATGAGAAACCTTCTTCAGATCGAGGACCTGCGCACGATTTTCCGCACGCCGATGGGCGAGGTGGCGGCGGTGGACGGGGTGTCGCTGGGTGTGGCGCGCGGGCGGACCTTGGGCATCGTGGGCGAAAGTGGCTGTGGCAAGTCGGTGCTGTCGTTGTCGGTGATGCGCCTGGTGCCGCCGCCGGGGCGCAATGCCGGCGGGCGGGTGATGTTCGACGGGCAGAACCTGCTGGATTTGTCGCCGGCGGCGATGCGCGACATTCGCGGCAACCGCATCGCGATGATCTTCCAGGAGCCGATGACCAGCCTGAATCCGGTGTTCACCGTGGGCAACCAGATCACCGAGGCGATGCGCGCGCATGACCGGACGGCCAGCGGTGGCGCGCTGCGGGCCAAGGCGATCGCGGCGCTGGAGCGGGTGCGCATTCCGGCCCCCGAGCGGCGTTTTGACGAGTATCCGCACCAGATGTCTGGCGGCATGCGCCAGCGCGTGATGATTGCGATGGCGCTGGCGTGCGAGCCCGACCTGCTGATTGCCGATGAGCCGACGACGGCGCTGGATGTGACCGTGCAGGCGCAGATCCTCGACCTGTTGCGCGATCTTCAGGCGCAGACCGGCATGGCGATCATCCTGATCACGCATGATCTGGGCGTGGTGGCGGAGATGGCCGACGAGGTGGCGGTGATGTACGCGGGCAAGGTGGTGGAGCGCGCTGCCGGCCCGGCGATTTTCGACGACCCGCAGCATCCCTATACCTTGGGATTGCTGGGCAGCATTCCGAAGCTGGAGGAAACCCACGATCGGCTGCTGGCGATCGAGGGGTCGGTGCCGCCGCCGTTCGCCCTGCCGCGGGGCTGCCGCTTCAACCCGCGCTGCGTGTTCCGTGCCGAAGCGTGCATCCAGCGCCAGCCGGTGTTGCGCGAGGTGGCGCCCGATCACGATGTGGCGTGTTTGCGCGCGCCGGTGGAAAC
>JBBQOT010000392.1:0-3933 GCA_038331165.1 Acetobacterales bacterium | reverse complement strand
ACCGCGATGCTCAATTTCCTCCGCGACGACGTGCCACGGAACTGGACCACATACTGCGATGAGGTAACCGACAATTTTCGTGTCATCGACCCAACGGAGTTCCGGATTATCGCGTGAACGGGGTATATAATACCCACCCCTCTAATGATTGACCGATAGAGAAAGCCAAGGCCAGGGCTCTGCCCAGGACCCACCAAAGGCCGACGGCCTTTGGAAACCCATTTATTTTCAGATATTTAAGGTCCAGGGGCTTGGCCCGACGCGCGACGGCGCGCTTGGAACCTGGCGGGTCTGGGCAGAGCCCAGCCCAGCCTCCGTGATCTTCGCGCTGATCGGGCAACGCCTCGGTCTTCCTTGCCTTACCGCCCCGCCGCGCGGATATTGCACCGCAGCATGATCCGCACCCAGCCCCATCCGCACCATGAGCGGTAGCGCCGACGGTCTGCCGTTCCCCCAGCGCGGCTGGGCGATCCTCACCCTGGGCCTTGGCCTGGCAATGGCGGTCCTCACCGGCAGCTTGGCCAACCTCGCGCTGCCCACCATCGCGCGCGAGTTCCAGGTCAGCGCGTCCGACGCCATCTGGGTCGCCAACGCCTATCAACTCGCGGTCACCATGACCCTGCTGCCGCTCGCCTCGCTGGGCGAAAAACTCGGCTACCGCCGCGTCTACCTCTGGGGCCTCGTGCTGTTCACCCTGGCCTCCGGCGCCTGCGCCCTCGCCCAGACCATGCCCCAACTCGTCGCCGCCCGCGTCATTCAGGGTTTTGGCGCTGCCGGCGTGATGAGCGTCAACACCGCGCTCATCCGCTTCATCTATCCCTCCAGCCAGCTCGGCCGCGGCGTCGGCTACAACGCGCTGATCGGCTCCACTACCTCGGCGCTGGGCCCGTCGATCGCCTCCGCGATCCTGGCGGTCGCCGACTGGCACATGCTGTTCGCCGTCAACCTGCCGCTCGGCGTGCTCGCCTTCCTGGTCGGCCGCAAATACCTGCCCGACAGCCCGCTCGGCGGCCAGAAATTCGACCCCGCAAGTGCCGCCCTCAACGCCGCGTTCTTCTTCCTGCTGATCCTCGGCATCGACGGCCTGGGCCACGGCCAGGACCGCATGACGATCGCACTGGAACTGGCCGGTGCGGCGGCGGTCGGCGTGGCGCTGGTCTGGCGCCAGCTCCCGCAATCCAAGCCCCTCCTGCCGGTCGACCTGCTGATGCGCCCGGTCTTCGCCCTGTCGATCGCCGCCTCGATCGCCTCCTTCGCCGCCCAGGGCATGGCCTTCACCGCGCTGCCCTTCTTCCTGATGAACGACCTCGGCCGCACCCAGACCGAAACCGGCCTGCTGATGACCCCCTGGTCGGTCGCCATGGCGTTTACGGCGTTGTTCGCCGGCCGCCTGGCCGACCGCTACTCGCCGGCACTCATGGGCGGCTTCGGCCAGGCCGGCCTGTGCGTCGGGCTCGTCGTACTTGCGTTGGCCCCCGATGCCCCAGCTTGGTGGTGGCCCGCCTGGTGGTCAATCATCGGCCCCACCATCCTCTGCGGCCTCGGCTTCGGCCTGTTCAACTCGCCGAACAACCGCACCATCATGGCCGCCGCCCCGCGCTCCCGCAGCGGTGGTGCCTCGGGCATGCAGGCCACCTCCCGCCTGCTCGGCCAAACCATCGGCTCCGCCCTGGTGGCGATGCTGTTCAACCTGTTCCCGGCCGGCGGCACCAAGCTGGTCCTGATCGTCGCCGCGTGCTTCTCCGTCCTGGCCGGCGTGCTCAGCGTGGTTCGCCCGCGCGCAACGCCATAGCCCGCCGCTTATCCACCCCGCCCGCCGGTGCTAGGCTCCGCGTCATACGCCGCGAGGAGCCCATCCCATGACCACCACCGCCGACCTCGACACCCTGCCCATCGTCGACTTCGCTGCCCTCGGAACCTCCGACGCCGCCGACCGCGCCCTGGCGCGCGACCTCGACAGCATCTTCTCCGGCATCGGCTTCTGCTATTTCCGCAACATCGGCGTCCCGCAACCGCTGGTCGACGCCCTGTTCGCCGCCTCGGCCCGCTTCCACGCCCAGCCCGAGCCCGCCAAGCGCGCCCTGGCCATGAACGCCACCCACCGCGGCTACATGGCCCCCAACAGCTCCGTCATCGTCACCTCCTCGGTCGCCCAGGTGAAGCGCCCGAACTACTCCGAATCCCTCATGCTCATGCACGAGGTCGCCGCCACCGACTCGCGCTACGGCACCGAGGTCCACGGCCCCAACCAATGGCCCGACCTGCCCGGCTTCCGCGCCACCGTCGAGGCCTACGAGGCCGCCATGCGCGCCTTCTGCACCCGCCTGCTGCGCCCGATGGCCCTCGCCCTCGACCTGCCGCCCGACTGGTTCGCGCCGCACTTCCTCAAACCCACCACCTTCCTGCGTCTGCTGCATTACCCACCGCAGCCGCCCGACGCCCCCGACGACGCCTTCGGCTCGGCCCCCCACACCGATTACGGCTTCCTCACCATCCTCTGCCAGGACACCGCCGGCGGCCTCGAAGTCCGCCGCACCGACGGCACCTGGCTCAAGGCCCCCCCGATCCCCGGCACCTGGGTGGTCAACGTTGCCGACATGCTGTCGCGCTGGACCAACCGTCGCTGGCAGTCCACCCCCCACCGGGTCAAGAACCTGTCCGGCGGCGACCGCTTCTCCAACCCGTATTTCTTCGACATGGACATGGACAGCATAGTCGCCTGCCTGCCCACCTGCACCGGCCCGGCCAATCCGCCCCGCTGGGCACCGGAGCGCTACGGCGACTATTTGATGGAGCGGCTCGACCGCAACTACGCCTATCGCAAGGGCGCGACGGCCTGACCGTCCCGCTTGGCGGGCGCGGCATCATACCAACCACCGAAAACACTGACTCCCGAGCCGTAACTTTTTAGCGATGTTTGCAAGGTATTTGAACCAATGGGCCGGCAATAAAGCGGCCCGGTTTCCCGTGCGGTCATGCCGGTTTCGGCTGGCGGCGGGCATCTCGGACACCGACTGCGCGTAATTTCAGCATGAAATGAGTGACCAATGACCGCATCACGACGCATCCTTACCTCGGTCTACCTGTCCCTGGCGCTCGGGCTCGCCGCGGCAACCGGCGCCCGCGCCGACTCGGTCTATGTCGGCGGCACCTATTCCGGCACCTTCTCAATGATGGTCGACGGCGCGCCGATGTCCGAGGGCGGCGGCAACATCGGCGGCTCCAGCGTCGTCGTCGGTGGACAGACGTTCAACCTGCTCGCCCTGTACTGCGTCGACCAGTTCACCGGCGCCTCGCTGAACACCAACTACACCACCACGATCAACCAATCTGGGGTGATCAATTCGCAAGTCCTGCCGGCAGCCGGTTCGATCGCCTGGCTGATGATCAACATCGCCCCATCGCTGACCACACAGGCGCAGTACCAGGCACTGCAAGGCCTGATCTGGGAGTTGGAGAGCCCGGCCAACGGCCACACCGTCGCGTTCAACACCACCGCGGGCGTCAACAGCGCCGCCGCCATCGCCAACTATACCGCCTACAAGACGTCCCTCGGCACCAACACAGCCTCGCCCAGTGCCCTCTATTGGATCAACCCGTTGAACACCCAGGGCCAATATGCCTATCAGGGCTTCGTCGGCATCACCCAGTCGCAACGCGACCAGGCGACGTCGGTGCCCGAACCGGCCTCGCTGGCGCTGTTCGGCGTGGCCATCGCCGCACTGGCGGCGCTGCGGCGGCGGGCTCCGCGGTTAGGGCCTGAGGTGAGATAAGTAAGGCCAGGGCTCTGCCGTTGCGGCGCGAAGCCGCACCGCAGGGACCCGCCAGAGGCAGCGCCTCTGGACTCCATTTGTTTAAGTGTTGTTTAGGGAAGGGGGCCATCACGGTGGTTGAAACATCCCGATGGCCCCCTTCCCCAAACAACATTCAATT
>JBBQOT010000391.1:0-3952 GCA_038331165.1 Acetobacterales bacterium | reverse complement strand
GGTGAAGCGCATCTCCGCCAGGTAGATGATGGTCTCCACCGCCTCGCGCTGGCCGAAGAACAGCCGGCGCTCGCGGTCCTCACGGCTCCAGTGGCGGAGCAGCTCGCGCGTGGCCAGCGTGGCGCCGCGATAGTCGGCCTCGCGCCAGCGGCGCACATCGTCGCGCAGCAGGTTGGGCAGGGGCAGGTCGTCCTGCTGCTCCTGCGCCAGCAGCGACATCTGCGCGCTGCCGGTCCGCTCAGTCTTGTACCAGTAGGAGGCGGGGCGGCGGCCTGGCTCCTTGCGTGCGGCGCCGGTGACGGTGTCGTATTTCCAGTGCTGGTCCGGCTCCTTGTAGGGCGAGCACAGGATGGGCCGCTCGACCGGCTGGATCGGGATGTCCTGCTGCTGCGGGGGCGCTTTTGCCATCGGCTCAGCCTTCCAGCCGATGCAGGCGCATCACCTCATTGCCGCGCGGGTCGATCACCTTCACCGCGACGCAGGCATGCTCCCCCTTCGGGAAGGGCAGGCTGACAGTGCCGGAGAGAGCGGCGAAGGCTTCCTCATCCACCACGCCTTTCAGCGCGGCGCTCAGCTTCGACCAGGCATCCTTGTCCGGGAAAAATGCCTGGGTGATGCAGAAGCTGCGGCCGTCATAGTCGCTGTCGATGAACCAAGCTGCCACCTTGTCGGCACTGGTCGGTGTGATGGCGGCGGTGAGTGGATTGTAGATGTCCACGCCTTCCATCACCACGCGCCACTCGTCCCTGCCAGCGGGTTCCAGCCTGGAGCGCGGCTTCCCGAACACGGTAAAGAGCTGGGAGGCAGGCGTGTCCTTCAGCAACCCCGACATCCCGCTGCTGACGTCGGGTCGAATGAACGCCATATGAACGTGGAGCTCGGGGTGCTCCGCTTCCTCGATCGCCGCCTGCGCGGCGCCATCGAAGGCGAAGCCGGCGATGACCAGCTCGTCATAGCCGCGGCGGGACGTGGCGCGGATCAGTTGTTCCACGTGCTTGGCGGTGACCGGTCCATACTGCGGCCCGAAGGCGATAGCCACCGTGGCGCGCCCCTCGACGTCCGCGTCCGCCTCGCCCTCCGGTGCCCAGCGCCCCTCCGCGTGAATGGCCTGGGAGCGTGCGCCCAGCGGTTCGAGGCGGGAGAACTTCATCACGCGGTTGTCGAGGAAGCGCACCCCGTCCATCTTCAGCAGGCGCAGCATCTGGTCGAGATAGGCTTCCGCGTTCTGTGGCTCCGCGGCGGCGCGGCCGGCGGCATCGCCGGCGAAGGTCTCGTCGAGGCTTTCCGGCGCGCCATCGATCGGGCTTTCGTGCGCCGCTTCGTCGAGGCTGGTTTCGGCGGGCTGCACCGCTTCCACCGTGAAGGGGCCGGAGACACGGGTGATGCCACGGACCACTTGCGGCCGATCTAGCAGGTCTTCCGGTTCGGCCGCATCGGCGATGGCCTTGTCCACCTCCTCCTGCTTCGTGCGCCATGCCGCGCGGTAGGCGGTGATGGCTTGGGCCAGGTTTTCCGGATGGTCCGGATCGGTGTCGAAGGGCGCGGTCCAGTGCTGGAAGCCATCGGGCGGCTTCGGCAGGTCCCAGCGCCGGCGATCAGCCTCGGTGACCGCGCGCTTTCCCTCCGCCTTCTGCTTGCTGATCAACTTGCCGGTCAGGTGGCTGCGCTGGTTGCTGCCGACGGTGGTGAGGGCCGCGTTCAGCTCGGTGAGGCGCGCGTCGAGGATGGGGTCGTGCTTGGCGAAGATCGGGTCGAGGGCAGCGTTCTGCGCGATGGAGCGCAGCATGATGTGCGGCACCGTTTTGCAGACGAAGCCGCCCGCAACACCCTTCGCCTCTTCCTTGAGACGGTAGTGATCGAACTTCGCGGTCAGGAGGCGCTGTCGCGCGATCGCCACCGCGACGCGGGAGGTGTCGATGGTGATCCAGCGGCGCCCCCATTGCTCTGCGACGGTCGCGGTCGTGCCGGAGCCGCAGGTTGGATCGAGCACGAGGTCGCCCGGATCGGTGGCCATCAGCATGCACCGCTCGATGATCCGAGGAGACGTCTGCACGACATACATCTTGTCGGCCGCGAAGCCCGCGATACTGGTGTCGTTCCACAGGTTTGTCAGAGGGAAGGCGGGGAAATCGTCGAGGTAGCGCACATAGCTCGGCGTATTGCCGGCGAGGCCGATGCGCGAGGCGCCGAGCAGGCGCGTCATTCCCTGCACGCCAGTCTTCCAGACTGACGGGTGCGGGGTGAACTTCCTCCCGTCGACGGTGATCTCAAATCGGGTCGTGTCGACGCCAGACCGCGACGTGAGATTATCCAGTCGGGATACGCGCGCACCCTCCGGCCAAATCGCTGGGTCGGACCGCTCGTCGGGCGTCATCCTTCTGCGCATGCCGTCGGGTGTCGCAAGAATGGAGTAAGCTGAGGCCCCTTCGTCGCCGAACCCCTTCGGTAGGTAAAGCGCCCGATACTTCATTCGGCTTGAGTCGCGCGAATACCAAAGCAGCGTATCTGCTACCGCGCCAAGCGACTGGGCAGCCCCCGATGGCCCACCGGCGCTCGTCGTTGTGCGATAGGTGATCGTACTGAAGTGATTGTCGCGGCCGAATATCTCGTCCATCAGCGCACGAACTCGGTGCACATTCTCGTCGCCAATCTGCACGAAGATGCTGCCGGTATCCGCTAGCAGCGTCTTCGCCATCACCAGGCGGTCGCGCAGGTAAGTCAGATACGAGTGCACCCCGAGGCGCCATGTGTCGCGATAAGCGCGCACCATCTCTGGCTCGCGCGTCAGGTCTGCTTCGCGGTCTGTGACGTTGCGCTTGCTGGTTTCCGGTTGAAAATTGCTGCCGAAGCGGATGCCATAGGGCGGGTCCATGTAGATCATCTGGACCTTGCCGGCGAGGTTCTCGCGCTGCGCCAGGCTGGCCATCACCTGCAGGCTGTCGCCCAGGATAAGCCGGTTCGCCCAGTCCACGTCATGCTGGTAGAATTTGACCGCCTGCGCATAGGATAGCGTCGGGTCGGCAAATAGGTCGCGCGTCACATCCTGCCGCGCCGCGGTCCGCAGGATGGCCTGGGTGCTCACACGCTCATGGATGTGCAGCGCCACCGGGTCCACCGCGAAGCCTGGCGTCTCCCGCTTGCCGGCCCATTCCAGCCAGGGCTCGTGCCGCCGCAGGGCCTCGGCCAGCAGGGCGGCCTCCTCGGCGGTCAGCTTCTCCCGCGTCGCCTTCTCCAGCAGCGGCGGCAGTGCGTCCGCCCGGCCAGAGGGATCGGCCCGTAGCGCCGGATCGAGGCGGGGGGAATAGGCATAGCTGGTCCGCGGCGCCGGCGGGGTGCGGCCCTCGGCGGCGATGGCAGCGGGCGGGTTGTTCGGGCGGGTGGCGCCAGCATGGCGATAGTCCTCGACCGGCAGCGCGCCCTGTTGTCCTGAGGGCTGTGCCCGCCGCTGACCCGCCATACTCGATTCCCCCCTGCAACTTGGCCGGGAGACTACAGAAGCAAAGGCTGGTTGCGCAGTCATTGCGCAGGCCAGATGGCATGGAAATTCGACGGTGCGTGGAAAGCTCGGGCCTTGCGCCACGAAGTTGGAGCCGGGTTTCTATTGCCCGAGGGGTCTCACCCCCGACCCAACGCGGTGGTTGCGCGGTAGAGTTACAGTTATTTCAGTGACTTAAAGCTTGTAGACTAAATCGCCCAAGTCCCGAGCTTCGGAGAGAGACTGGCCCCGGAGAGACCGAAACGGCGGTCGTTGCGTTCTCCAACCCTCAAGCCGGCGAGGCAAAACCCCAGGAAACCTGCGGTTAAAGGCGCTGCGTAGAGAAGGGATATATGAGGTTGGAAAACTGACTGGAGCGGGCGAAGGGATTCGAACCCTCGACCCCAACCTTGGCAAGGTTGTGCTCTACCCCTGAGCTACGCCCGCATCGTCGTCGTGCTATCCCATGCATCGCCA
>JBBQOT010000390.1:0-3952 GCA_038331165.1 Acetobacterales bacterium | reverse complement strand
AGTTGAATTGGTCGAAGTTGTATCGCGAGTTGATCGAGGGGTTCGAGGTGGAGGCGGTGGCCGTGCGTCAGGCGGCGGCCTTGGCGGCGGCGGGGGTGCCGGGGGCGGGGACGGCGACGGGGACGGGGACGGGGACGTAAGCAAGAAGCAGGTTCAACACGGAGGCACGGAGACGCGGAGGAGCGAGGCAAGGGAGAAGGATGAATTCTTGATAAATTTCCTTCTCCCTTTTGTTCTTCTCCGTGCCTCCGTGTTGAATCTGCTCCTTTCTTTCTGCCTGGAGACGATCACGCCGGCACCAGGCCCCTGAACATGGGCTTGCGGTCGCGGGCCACCAGGAAGCCGATGACGGCGAGGTTGGCGATGTTGGCGGCGACGGCGAGGGCGAAGCTGGGAGCGTAGGAGCCGTAGGCGTCGTAGACCAGCCCGCCCATCCAGCCGCCGGCGGCCATGCCGAGCAGGCCGCCGAACATCATGATGGGGATGCGCCACGACGCCTCGGCGGCGGGGAACAGTTCGCGGGCGGCGAGGATGTAGTTCGGCACGATGCCGGCAAAGCCGAGGCCGAAGCCGGCGGCGACCACGAAAAGGCCGACCTCGTCCTGGGTGGAGAGGAACAGCGCCAGGGCGACGGCCTGGGCGGCCGAGCCGAGCAGGATGGCGCGCAGTCCGCCGATGCGGTCGGCCAGCCAGCCCCAGAACTGGCGGCTGACGAAGGCCGAGGCCAACAGCACCGAGAGCATCGCCGCACCGCGCGAGGCGGAGATGCCGAGGTCGGTGCAGAAGCTGACCAAATGGACCATGGGTTGGGCCATCGGCACGCAGCACAGGAAGATCGCCAGGCTCAGCAGGAACAGCACCAAGTTGGGATGCATGCCCAGCACGCGGGCGCCGGCAATCGGGTCGCCGCCATGGTGGCCGCCGACGGGGATCACCGGGGGCGGGCGCAAGAATAATATTGCGATGGGCACTGTGACGAAGGCGACGACGGCGGCGAAGCTCCAGGCCGTCTGGCGCCATCCCCAGAATTCCAGCCCGCGTTCGAACAAGGTGGGCCAGAGCGTGCCAGCGACGTATTGGCCGGAACTGACCAGGGCGAGGGCGGTGCCGCGGCGGCGGTCGAACCAGCGGCTGACATAGATCAGCAGCGGCGCGCCGAGGGCACCGTTGCCGAGCAAGCCGGCCATGATGCCGAAGCCGAAATACAGCCCCCACATGCCGCCCTGGGTGGCCGCGACCAGGCCGGTGGCCACCGCGAGTGCCCCGAATACGGCGATGGCGCGCACGCCCACGCGGTCGGCCAGCCAGCCCATGAGGATGCCACCGAGACCGGCGCCGAAACTGAGCAGGGCGGCGGCCAGGGCGGGCACGCTGCGGGGCACGTCGAGGTCAGCGGCAATGGATTTCAAGGAAACCACGAGCACGAGAGGGGTGCCGTGGATGACCGAGAGAATGGCCAGCACGGCCCAGGCGACGTGCCACGAGGCGCGCGATTCGATGGAGTGCAATGGTTGTTCCCCCGGCTGGGAGTCTGGCACAGCAAGGTGTGCAGAGGAAGGCCAGGGCTCGGCCCTGGACCCGCTGGGGCGTCGCCCCAGGCCCCGTTCGTTTGCGGTTGGGGACTACTGGATGAAGTTTTTTTGCTTCTTTTTGTTCACAAAAAGAAGGCTTTCTATACTTCCCGGTATGTTTCGAGGAAGGTTTCCAGCCGGTCCATGGCGGTGTGGAGCACGGCGGGGGATTTGGCGTAGCAAAGGCGGATATAGTGTTCGGAGCCGCGGCCGAAGCTGGTTCCGGGGGCCATGCCGATTTTGGCTTCGGTGACGGCGCGTTTGCAGAATTGCATTGTGTCGGTGACGCCTTCGACCGAGAACATGGCGTAGAAGGCGCCTTCGCTGGGGATGTTTCGCACGCGTTTCATGCGGCCGAGGCGTTCGTTGACCACGTCGCGGCCGGCGGAGCAGCGGGCGGCGAAGGATTTTACGAAGTCTTCGCCCTGGTCGAGTGCCACGATGGCGGCGTGTTGGAGGAAGGCGGGGGCGCCGGAGGTGTTGAACTGGATGAGTTTTTCGAAGCTGGCAGTGTGGCCCACGGGGTAGACGATCCAGCCGAGGCGCCATCCGGGCATGGCCCAGGCTTTGGAGAACGAGTTGGCGACGAAGACGGGGTCGGTGGGGCGGGCGATTTCGAGGAAGCTGAAGGCGGCGTTCATGCCGTAGACGGTGCGGTGGTACACCTCGTCCGACAGGATGGCGACGTTGTTTTCGCGGGCGTAGGCCAGCAGGCGTTCGGCCTGGTCGCGCGGGATCATCCAGCCGGTGGGGTTGCCGGGGGAGGCGAGGTAGATGACGCGGGTGTGGGCGTCGCATTGGGCGATGACGGCGTCGAGGTCGAGTTGCCAGCCGGCGTTGCCAGGGGTCATGGCGACTTCGCGGACTTCGGCGCCGTTGATTTGCATGGCGCGCAGGATGTTGGGCCAGGAGGGGGTGACGGCGACGACGTTGTCGCCGTGCTGGGCGGTGGCCTGGGCGATGAGCATGACGGCGGACATGCCTGAGCTGGTCAGCGCGATGCGGGATTCCGGGATGTCGACGTTCCAGGTGCGCTTGAGGTAGCGGCTGATGGCGTCGCCCATGCCGGGGATGCCGCGGTTGGGGGTGTAGAAGGTATTGCCCTCGGCCAGGGATTTGGCGGCGGCGTCGCGGATGAATTGCGGGGTGGGGCGGTCGGGCTCGCCGGCGAACATGCCGATGACGTCGGGGTCGTTGTAGCCCATGCGCCAGACTTCGACGATGGGGGAGTCTTCGAGGGTTTCGATGGCGGGGCGGATGAGGTTCATGGCGCGGGGCTCAGTGGAGTTGGGGGGCGCAATTGAGCGTGGCGGGGGCGTGGGGTCAACCGATGCCGGTGTTCGCGCAGATCGGTGAGGCCGATGGCGAGGGCGATCGCGACCAGTGGCATCATGCGGTTCTGGTAGCGCGGATCGCCGGCCGAGAGGGCGCCACCGAGAAAGGCGCTGGCCGCCAGTGCAGTTGCGACCGCCAGGAGGATGACGGTCGTCGTGTTCCGGCGCCGGCGCAGCGCGACGACGAGCATTGCGGCGGCGGCGGCGAGCAGGCCGATGCCGAACGGTACGTGCACCGCGTTCAGCGCCGCGAAATAAAGCCTATCCGTTTGTTGGCGGGAAGCGAGGAATTGCGGCACCTCGTGCGGGAAATGGCGGTGCAGCGCGATCCAGACGGCCCTTTCCTCGGTGAAGGGTGTCAGGCCCCAACCGGTGGAGATGCTGATGCTTTGCTCCAGCGTCAGTTGTAGCGCGAGGCCCAAGTGCTGCCATGGTGCTGCGGCTATGATGTCTTTCACGAGGCGGGACGCCTCGGGCACGAAAGCCAGATTGCCGCCGAGTTCGACGATGATCTGTTGGCTGTCAAAGAAGAAGGCATTCAGCTCATTCGGCAAGCGGTCGCGATACAGGCAAAGCCGATATGCCGCGGTGTCGCAGGCTGTGGCCAGGTATTCCTGGGCGGTTCCCGACTGGACAAGGCGCCCCAGCATCAGGATCGGGCCCAAGGGCGAGAAGGTGACTGTGTGCAGAGACAAATAATTCATGCCGATGATGGCGGCGACAGCCAGGAATGTAGTTACGATAATGCTTATAATATCAGATGGACGAACGCGCATGCCCAGGAGCACGGCGGCGGCAACGATCGCCAGGGTCGTCGCCACCGCGAGCGGAATATGGCTGTAGTGGATGGCCTGCGCGACCGTGATCAGCAGCAGCAGGCCCGTTCGCGCCAGCGGACCGAGACTGTGAGGCCGCAACAGCACCAGCAGCAGTGCCAGCACGAGCAGGGGCGCAAGGAAGTCCGGTGAGATCTGGCCGACGTTCCATGGCAGCCCGGTGCCGAGGGCGCAGGCCACCAGCAATAGGACCAGCGTAGGCCAACGCCAT
>JBBQOT010000389.1:0-3965 GCA_038331165.1 Acetobacterales bacterium | reverse complement strand
AACTCAACCAGCAGCGCCTCAAGCGCAGGACGGGTCAGCTCGGAAAGGGCGGGGGGCCGCAGCACACCACGCACTGAGTCCACCGCGTCGAATCGGCGCAAGAAAATAATGGCGGGGTGCCCACACTTTTGCCCCTCTTACGCCCCCGGACCTTAAATATATGAAAATAAATGGGTTTCTTACGGATAAGGTGCAGGGGCTTGGCCCCTGCTGGGGTTTGGGGCGAAGCCCCATGCTTGCCCGATCATGCGCCAGTGTTTTCGGCGGTTGGTATTAAATCAGCTGAGGAAATCCGGCTCCTCGCGGGTGAGTTTGCGGATCACCGCCTTCATGAATACGCGGCCGTAGTTCTTGAACATCGGCGAGTCGTCGGGGTAGCCCGCAACAATGTGCGGTGGAATGTGCTGCAGTTCGGCGCCGCCGGCTTCCGCCAGGAGTTGGATTTTGCAGGTGTCCTCCAGGTAGATCAGCCGCAGCAGGGCCTCGCCCAGCGCGCTGCCGATTACCATTGGCCCATGGTTCTCCATCATCAGCACGGTGGCGCGCCCGATGACGCCGGCCAGGCGCTCGCCTTCGGCCGCGGTTACCGCGGCTCCGTTGAAGCCGTTATCATAGGCGATCGAGTTGTAGAACGACATGCCTGACAGATAGGTGTGGGCGATGCGGCCGTTCTTGCGGGTGCAGATGGCGGTGGCGTGGTGCATGTGGGTGTGCAATGCCGCGGTCGCCTGCGGCAGCAGGCGGTGCATCGGCGCATGGATGCAGAACGCCGTCAGTTCTACCGTGTTGCCGTTGGTGGAAATGATGGTGCCATCATGGGTGGCCATGACCAGCGAGCCGACGGTGACCTCGGACCAGAAATATCCCTCTGGGTTGATCAGCATCAGGTCGGGCCGGCCGGGGACGGCCATGGAGAAGTGGTTGCACACGCCGGATTGGAACCCCAGCCGCGCTGCCCAGCGGCAGGTGGCGGCGAGTTCGATCTTGGCCTGGCGGATGGCTTCGGTGTCGAGGGTCTGCATCGTGTCCATGGGTGCGGGGCGCCTTCGCGGGGAATGGAGGACGGCAGGCTATTCCGCCGGGGCCCGGCTTGACCAGAGGGACGGTTGAACCGCCGCCGCGCCGGGCGCAGTCTGCGCCACCCCACGGGAGACACGCCATGCACCACCTGTTGCTCGCAGCACTGCTTGCCGCGTTGCCGCTTGCCTCGCTGCCGGCCGCCGCACAGGCACCACCGGCGCTGTACAAGGTGGTGAGCCCGCGCGACGAGGTGGTGATCGGCGTGGCCGGGCTCGACCTCGACGCGCTGGCGCGCAAGCTGGTGGCGGATGGGCAGGTGACTGCCTGGCAATACGCTGTGCGGCGCGCCGCCGACGGCAGCACGGAGCAGGGCCCGTTGCGCCGCGTTGCCGTCATGCGCCACGATACATTGCGCATCGAGGCCTTTGACGCGCGCCCGCTGAAGGTGGCCCCGCTGCCGCAGTGAACGGCTACTTCGCGCGCTGCCGCCCCGGGCGGCTACCTGGTTCGCATCGACAGCAGGTAAGCGACCACGTTGGCGATGTCGGTGCGTGACAGCGACAGGTTCGGCATGCGGCCGTGCGGCTCCGCCAGATAGGTGCTCAGGCCGTCAGCCGTGACGCCCGGGCGGTTGGCGGCAATGGCAAACCCCGGCGCCGGGTCGCTCGACGCCGCCGGCCGTGCCTCGACGGCATGGCAGCCGGCGCACCAGGTCTGCGCCACCGCCCGCCCCGCCGTTACGTCACCGCCCTGGGCCGCACCCTGCGCGCCTGCCTGGGCAAGAGCCACACCCGGCAGCGCCGCCATGGCCAACGCCAGCACATAGTGCCACATCGCCTCATCTCCCCGCCCGAACCGGGCGCATTGATACCATTGCGGCCACTGGCCCGCGCGGCAAGGCCCCATCAACAGTTGTCGCGCGCGCCGTTCCCGCTAGTCTTGCCAGCAACGGCGGAACCGACCGGCACGCAGACGCGGGGAGACGGGCATGGAATACGACTACATCATTGTCGGCGGCGGCTCCGCCGGGTCGGTGCTGGCCAACCGCCTGTCGGCCCGTAGCGCCAACAGGGTGCTGCTATGCGAAGCCGGCATGGACACGCCACACGGCAAGGTGCCGCACGAGATCCTCGACAGCTACCCCGGCACCGCCTACCTCAACTCGAAATTCCTGTGGAACGAGCTGAAGGTCACCACCGAGGTGATCTCGCACAACAACCCCGATGCGAAAAAACCCCGCCTGCGCAAGTACGAACAGGCGCGGGTGCTCGGCGGCGGCTCGTCGATCAACGGCCAACTCGCCAATCGCGGCGCGCCCACCGACTATGACGAATGGGAAGCGCGCGGGGCGGCCGGCTGGGGCTGGAGCACTGTGCTGCCCTACTTCAAAAAAATCGAGCGGGACATGGATTTCGACGATGAGTGGCACGGCCGCGACGGCCGCATCCCGGTGCGCCGGATCTGGCCCGAATTCTGGCCGGAACACGCCAAGGGCCTGGCCGAATCATTGCAGCAGTCCGGCATGAAATACCTGCCCGATCAGAACGGGTTCTTCGAGGACGGGTATTTCCCCATCACCATCTCCAACGCCTATGAACGGCGCGTTTCAGCCGCCATCGGCTATCTCGACCCCGCGACGCGGGCGCGCGAGAACCTCACCATTTCAACCCTCACCCAGGTCAGCGGGCTGGTGTTCGAGGGCAACACCTGCGTTGGGGTCGATGCCGTGGTGGGCGGCAAGACGCAGAGCTTCCGCGGCAGGGAGATCATCCTGTCCTGCGGCGCCATCCATTCCCCCGCGCACCTGATGCGTGCCGGTATCGGCCCCGCGGGCCATTTGCGCGACATGGGGATCACGGTGCGCCACGCGCTGCCCGGCGTTGGCCAACGGCTGATGGATCATCCGTCGATCGCGCTCGCCGCGTTCGTGAAGCGCTTTGCCCGCATGAATGAAACCACGCGCCGCCACATCATGGTCGGCTGGCGCTATTCGTCGGAGATGGGGGGCGCGCCGGCGGGCGACATGTTCGTGACCGCCACGACCAAATCCTCCTGGCATGCCGTGGGCGAGCAGATTGCGGCGTCCATCCTGTTCGTCAACAAGACCTATTCCGAAACCGGCGAGGTGAAGCTGCAATCGAGCGACTGGCGCACCGAACCCGAAGTCGCCTTCAACCTGCTGTCCGACAAGCGTGACCTTGATCGCCTGGCCGACGGGTTCCGCCGCATGGCCGTGCTGCACATGACCGACGCGATGAAGCGCGTGACCGACGACCCGTTCCCCGCCAGCTATAGCGACAAGGTGCGGCAGGTCGGCGTAATCAACGCGAAGAACAAGTTCCTCACCGACATCATGGCCAAGCTGCTCGACGGTCCCGCCGTTCTTCGGAAATACCTGATGCAGAAGCTGGTGATGGAAGACTTTACCCTTGAGCAGGTGCTGGCCGACGAAGACGCCATGGAAGCCTTTGTCCGCCACGCCGCGGTCGGTGTTTGGCACGCCAGCTGCACCTGTCGCATGGGGGCGGACGACGACCCGATGGCGGTGACCGACCCGGCCGGGCGGGTGCGCGGCGTGGACGGGCTGCGGGTGTGCGATGCGTCGGTCTTTCCTGTGGTGCCCTGCGCCAACACCAACTTCCCCACGTTGATGACGGCCGAGAAGATCGCCGACGCGATCCTCGCCGGCCACTGAGGAGCGCCGCATGGCCCGCGATATCCTGATCGGCATCAGTGGCGGCGGCGTGCTGCATACCGATGCGCATGTGCCCGATGTCGACACCCAGTTCCGCATGGTCGCAGATTCCGGCGTGTTCGATTATTTTGAGCGCACGCCGCTGCCGGGGTTGTTGGACACCTACAAACGTGCCAGCACCGCCACCGGAATACCGTTGATGTCCGGCGGCTTCTTCTATGCACTTGGGCGGGACGAGCCGTTGCTGGAG
>JBBQOT010000388.1:0-3974 GCA_038331165.1 Acetobacterales bacterium | reverse complement strand
CGCGCCGCCGGCATCGCGGCCCGCGACATCGTCTTCTCCGGCGTCGGCAAGACCGCGCGCGAAATCACCCTGGCCATCACCGAGGACATCGCCCAGATCAACGTCGAAAGTGCCGCCGAGCTGGAGATGATCTCGGCCATCGCCAGTTCCATGGGCCGCACCATGCCGGTGGCGCTGCGCATCAACCCCGATGTCGATGCCGGCACCCACGCCAAGATCACCACCGGGCGCGCCGACAACAAATTCGGCATCGCCTATGACGAGGCGATGGCGGTCTACGCCCGCGCCGCGGCACTACCGGGGCTTCAGCCGGTCGGCCTCGCGCTGCACATCGGCAGTCAAATTCTCGCCATCGCCCCCTATCGCGCCGCTTACGCCCGCACCGCCGACCTCGTCCGCGCCCTGCGCGCCGCCGGCCACGATGTCAGCCGCGTCGATTGCGGCGGCGGGCTCGGCATCGGCTATCGCGACGAGCCCGGCGCCGCGGTCGACGCCTACGCCGGCGCCATCCGGGCCACATTCAGCAATCTCGGCCTGCAACTGGTGGTCGAACCCGGCCGCTGGCTCGTCGGCCCCGCCGGCGTGCTGCTGGCCGAGGTGGTGATCGCCAAGGGCACCACGGCCACGCGCCGCTTCCTGGTGCTCGACGCCGCCATGAACGACCTGGTCCGCCCCGCCATGTACGACGCCTATCACGGCATCGTGCCGCTCTCGCCCCGCCACGCCGCCGCCACGCCGGAACGCGCCGACATCGTCGGACCGGTCTGCGAAACCGGCGACACCTTCGCCCGCCACCGCAGCCTGCCGCATCTTGCACAGGGCGCGCGCGTCGCCATCCTTGATGCCGGGGCCTATGGCGCGGTCATGAGCTCCACCTACAACGCCCGTCCGCTGGCACCGATCGTGCTCGTCGATGGCGACCAGTGGGCGGTGGTGCGCGACCGCCAGACGCACGACGCGCTGTGGGCCGGCGAGCGCGTTCCCAGTTTCCTCACTCCCTGAACCGAGGCACTCCGCCATGATCATTCCCCCGCGGCCGCAGGACAGGTTGGACACCCTGCTGCGCGGGGTGGCGCGACGGCGGCGGCTGGCGCTGCTGGCGATCTGGTTCGAGCGCGCCTGGCCCGCCGCCTGGCCGGTGCTCGGCGTCGCCGGGGTGTGGGTCTGCCTGGCGCTGCTCGACCTGCCGCGGCGCCTGCCCGGCTGGGGCCATGCGCTGCTGCTGGCTGGATTTTTCGCAGCACTGCTCGCCGCCCTGGTGCGCGCGGCCCGGCAGGTGACGCTGCCCGAAGCGGCGGCCGCCGACCGGCGCATGGAACACCAATCCGGCCTCACCCACCGCCCCCTCGCGGTGCTGACCGACCGGCCCGCACAAGCCAACGGGGCCCAAACCAAATCCGGGCCTACGCCCGTCGATGGCCTGTGGCGGGCGCATGTCGTGCGCGCGATGAACCAGGTCGGGCGGCTGCGCATCGGGCTGCCCCGCCCGGGCATGGCCCTGCACGATCCCCGCGCCCTGCGCCTGGCCCTGGTGGTGGCGCTGGCCGCCAGCCTGGGCATCGCCGGCGAGCAGGCCCCCGGCCGCCTCCTGCGTGGCTTGCAGCCGGTGTTCACCGTGCAGGCAACGCCACCCGCCTCCCAGTTGCAGGCCTGGATCACCCCACCGGCCTATACCGGCATCGCGCCGGTCTTCCTGCGCGCCGAGGGCGGCGGGGCAACCGTGCCGCAGGATTCGCGGCTGGTCGTCAACCTCACCGGCGGCACCGGCGCGCCCACCCTGGCGCTCGGGGCCAAGGCGGTGGCGTTCACGCCGCTGGATGCCGCCAGCTTCCAGGCCGAGGAAGTGCTGGCCACCGGCGGCCGTCTGTCGGTGTCGCGCCAGGGCCGCGAACTGGCAGCCTGGGACCTCACCGTGGTCGCCAACGTCGCCCCCGAAGTGCGCTTCCCGGAACCGCCGAACGGCCTGCGCAGCCGCATTCCGCAAACCCGCCTCCCCTGGCAGGTGTCGCACGCCTATGGCGTGGTGGTGCTCCAGGCCGAGCTGACCCTGCGCGACCGGCCCGAGGCACCGCCCCTGCTGGTGCCAATCCAACTGCCCGGCGGCAGCACCAAGGCGGCCAAGGGCGTGCGGCTGCAAGACCTCACCCCCCATCCCTGGGCCGGCACCATGGTCGAAGCGAAACTGGTGGCCCGCGACGCCACCGGGCTGGCCGGCACCAGCGAAACCATCGGCTTCGAACTGCCCGAGCGGCGCTTCCAGAACCCGGTGGCGCGCGCCCTCATGGAGGTGCGCAAGCACCTCACCCTGCGCCCGGCCGAGCGCGGGCCGGCTCTCCTCGAACTCGGCCGCATGGCCGCGCTGGACGAGGTCTGGCAGAACGACCCCGGCGGCTTCCTCAACCTCGGCTCCATCATCACCCAGCTGCGCCAAGACCGCGCCGCGGGAGCCGTGGAGGAAGCCCAGGCCCGCATGTGGCAGCTTGCCCTGCACCTGGAGGAGGGCGCGCCCGAACGCACCGCCCGTGCCCTCGAACAGGCCCGCCAGGAAGTCCGGGACATGCTCGAAGCGGAAAAACAGGGCCAGGAAATCGACCGCACCGAGCTCGATCGCCGTATGCGCGAGGTGCAGGAGGCATTGCAGCGCCACCTGGAGGCCCTGGCCGAACAGGCACGGCGCGACCCCGCCAACCAGGCCTTCGACCCGGAGCGCAACAAGCTCGACGCCCAGGACATGAAGCGCCTGGCCGAGCAAATGCGCGACGCCGCCCAGCAGGACAAAATGGATGACGCGCGCGACAAGCTCTCCGAGCTGGAGCGCATGCTCGACGAAATGAAAAACGCCCGCCAGGAACGCGGCAAGCCAACCGAGCGGCAGAAGGCCCGCGCCGACAAGCGCCAGCGCGGCGAACGCCAGGTCAGTGCCGTGCAGGACATGGTGAAGCGCGAAGGCACGCTGCTCGACAACGCCCAATCGCGCGCCGGCCAGCAACCCGAAGCGCCGCGCGGCTTCATGCCCCCGCGCATCCCGCCGCGCACCCAAAACCCCGAGGACCAGCAGCGCAACGACGCCCAGCGCGCCCACGACCAAAAAGTGCAACAGGCGCTGCGCCGCGCCCTCGGCGAGCTGATGCAGCAACAAGGCGACCTCACCGGCAAAATCCCGCCGCAACTCGCCGAGGCCGATGCCGCCATGCGCGACGGGGTCCAGGCCCTGCGCGACGGCCGCGACCCCGCCGCCGCCGCCGCCGCCCAACGCGCCATCGAGGCACTGCAAAAAGGCGGCCGCGACATGAGCCAGGAAATGGCCGCCCAGTTCGGCCGCGGCGGCGAAGAAGACGGCGAGGAAGAGGGCGAAGAAAGCGGCGAAGGCAGCATGATGGCCGAAGGCGAGCAAGACGGCCGCGGCAACGGCCCCGGCAGCCAGCAAATGGGCCCCGGCGATCAACGCAGCGACCGCCGTGCCGATCGCGGCATCGGCCGCGGCCGCAGCGTCGACCGCCGTGCCGACGAACGCCGCGACCCTCTCGGTCGCCAACTGCGCGAAGGCACCTCAGGCGCCGACGAAAGCGGCGATGTCCAGGTGCCAGAGGAAATGGAAGAGGCCCGCACCCGAGCAATCCAAGACGAACTACGCCGCCGCGGCGCCGATCGCGGCCGGCCGCAACAGGAATTGGAATACATCGACCGGCTGCTGCGGCAGTTCTGAGGCGGCACAAGGTCAAACTGACGGTCATAATGAATGACCGGTATGGACGTGCACGGCCCGGGCTTTGCCCTTGATACCAATCACTGTTCGGGATGACCCATGGCCGCGCAAGGCCAGGGCGTCGCCGTCGCGGCGCGAAGCCGCGCCGACGGGGACCCACCAAGTCCGGAGCGCGCCTTCGCGCGACGGCCGTCGCCCTTGGAACCCCTGACTTGAGTGTTGTTTGGGGAAGGGGGCCATCGGGATGTTTCAACCACCGTGATGGCCC
>JBBQOT010000387.1:0-3978 GCA_038331165.1 Acetobacterales bacterium | reverse complement strand
GGATGTGGATGTCGAGAAAGAGCGTATCTCGCTCGGCATCAAGCAGATGGCCGACGACCCCGCCGCCAGCGTGCTGGACCGCATCAACAAGGGCGACATCGTCACCTGCGTGGTCACCGCGGTGCAGAGCAATGGCATCGAGGTGAAGGTGGACGAGGTCCTCACCGGCTTCATCCGCCGCGCCGAGCTGGCGCGCGACAAGGGCGACCAGCGCCCCGACCGCTTCGCCATCGGCGAGAAGGTTGATGCGCGCATCACCGGCGTCGATCGCGCCGCCCGCAAGCTCCAGCTCACCATCAAGGGCAAGGAGATCGAGGAGGACAAGCAGGCGATCGCCGATTTCGGCACCTCCGACAGCGGCGCCTCGCTGGGCGACATCCTGGGGGCGGCGATCCGTCGCCGCAACCAGCAGTCGCTGCCCGAGTAATCATCGGCAAGCGCTGATGGTGGCAGGGTGACCCTGGAGACCGATCTGCTCCTGGACAGGCGGCGCCTCAAGCGTCGCCTTTTCCTGTGGCGGTCGGTTGCCGTGCTGGCGGTGGTCGGTGCGCTGCTGCTGGCCGTTGGCCGCGATGGCGAATTCGCGGTGGCACGCGAACACGTGGCGCGGCTGACCATCGCCGGCGTCATCACCGAGGACCGCAAGCTGGTCGAGGCGATCGACGCCCTGGCCAAAGACAGCCATGCGCGCGCCCTGGTGGTGATGATCGACAGCCCTGGCGGCACGGTGACCGGCGGCGAGGCGCTGCACGGCGCCATCGCCCGGGTGGCCGCGAAAATGCCGGTGGTGGCGGTGATGGGTGGCACCGCCGCCTCGGCTGGTTACATGATCGCCATGCCGGCCGCGCGCGTGTTCGCCCGCGAGGCGACGCTGACCGGATCGATCGGGGTGAAGTTGATGCTCCCTGAATTCTCCGGCCTGATGGAAAAGCTCGGCGTGGGCGACAACTCGCTCGCCTCCGGCCCGCTCAAGGACGAACCCAGTCTGGCGCGCAAGCTCGTCGGCCCGGCGCGCGAGGTAATGCAGGGCATCATTTCCGACATGCACGACCAGTTTGTCGCCATGGTCGTAGCCGGGCGGCACATGGATGAGGCGCGGGTGCGCGAACTGGCCGACGGCCGCGCCTATACCGGGCGCCAGGCGCTCAAGCTTGGCCTGATCGATGCCATCGGCGGCGAGCCTCAGGCGCGCGCCTGGCTGGCCGAAACAAAGAAGGTGTCCGCCACCCTGCCGGTGCGCGACGTGGGCAAGCGCGGCCTGGCCGAGCGGGCGCTGGGGGAAACGTTGATGGGCCTGCTGGGCGCATTGATGAAAACTGTGCTCTCTCAACAGCTTGACGGTGCCTGGGCCATCTGGCAGCCTGTGTCCATCGGCGAATAGGGTGACGGGAACGCACGCATGACCAAATCGGAACTGATCGCCGAACTGGCTGCCGCCAATCCGCATCTGGTAAGCCGCGACGTCGAGACCATCGTGGCCACTATCTTCAACGAAATTACCTCCGCCCTGTCGCGCGGCGAACGGGTGGAACTGCGCGGCTTCGGCGCCTTCACGGTGAAAAAGCGCGATGCCCGCACTGGCCGCAACCCGCGAACCGGCGCCGCCGTGCCGGTTGACGAAAAGGTCGTGCCGTTCTTCAAGGCCGGCAAGGAACTGCGCGACCGGGTGAACCGCGGTAAGGCGTGACTCGGCTTGGATAGGTAAGGAAGTCTTCTTTTTGTGAACAAAAAGAAGCAAAAAAACTTCATCCATAATGCTTGCGATGGGTTAACGACCTAGGGTCAATTTCCTCCGCGCTGCGATCCGCGCTAAACTACCGCCATGCGGTCTTTCCTCTGGCGCCTCATCCTCATCAGCCCGCTGCTGCTGCTGCTGATCCTGTTCGCGCTGTCGAACACCGAAACCGCGCGACTCAGCCTGTGGCCCACCAACCTGCTGATCGAGGCGCCGCTGTCGCTGCTGATGCTGATGGCCATGGGCATCGCCTTCCTGCTCGGCGCGCTCTGCACCTGGGTCGCCGGCCTCGGCGCCCGACTGCGCGCCCGCCGCGCCGAACACGCGGCCGCCGCCCTGCGCATCGAACTGCAAGCCATCCAGGCCCGCGTGGCCCGCGCCGAGCATCCCTCCATGACCCTCCTGCCGCCGCCGCCATGACCACGCTGATAAAAATCTGCGGCATCACCACGCCGGAAGGCATCGATGCCGCGGTGGCCGCCGGCGCCGACTGGGTGGGCTTCAACTTCTTCCCTGCCTCCCCCCGCTACGTCACCCCGCAACAGGCAGCCATCCTGGCTGGCCGCGCTGGCGTGCCGCTGAAGGTCGGGCTGTTCGTGAAGCCGACCGATGCCGAGATCGCCGCCACCCTGGCGGCCGTGCCGCTCGATGTGCTCCAGATCTACGCCGATGCCGCCCGCGTAGCCGAGATTCGTGCCCGCTTCGCCCGCCCGGTGTGGCACGCCGTCGGCGTCGTTTCCGCGTCCGACCTGCCGCGCGACGCCGCTGGCGCGGACGGCTTCATCATCGAAGCCAAGCCACCGCCAGGGGCCACCCGCCCCGGCGGCAATGCCGTGACCTTCGACTGGTCGATCCTGGCTGGCTGGCACGCCCCTGCGCCCTGGCTGCTGGCGGGCGGCCTCACGCCGGACAACGTGGCCGCGGCGATCCGCGCCACCGCGGCCCCGGCGGTCGACGTCTCCTCCGGCGTGGAACGACAGGCGGGCATCAAGGACCCCGAACTGGTTGCTACTTTCGCCCGCGCTGTTCGCGCGGCGTGACCCCTGTCGGCCGATGTATGCCCGACTGCAACCCACCCGCCTCCCCCCCTCCCGCCGCAAAGCATCCCCTGGCGCTCTCCCCCGCCGCGATCCAGCGCGGCCTGTTCCTGTTCCTGTGTCTCGTCTGGGGCACCAACTGGCTGGCGATGAAGGCCGGCACCGCCGAGGTACCGCCCGGTATCTTCTCTGGCTTGCGCTGGAGCGTGGCCGGCGCGCTGTTGCTGGGCTTCCTGGCGTTGCGCGGCAACCCGGTGCGGGTGCCGCCGCGGCTGTGGGGGCGCATCGTCTGGGTCTCGGTGATGATGATCCCGCTGAACGCCGTCATCATGCTCTACGGGCTGCGCTGGATCCCCAGCGGGCTGGCCGCCGTGCTCAACTCCGCGCTGACCCCCATCGCCATGGTCGGCTTCGCTGCGATGCTGGGGCAGGAGCGATTCAGCCTGCGCCATCTGGCGGCACTGGCGGTGGGCGTGGTCGGCGTGCTGGTGCTCTACGGTCCAAAGGCCGCGGTCGGCGAACTCGACAAGTGGGAGCTGCTGGGCGCTGCCGGGGTGATGACCGGCAACCTGCTGTATTGCTATTCCTCAGTCGCCGCCCGCCCGCTGATGCGCGTGCTGCCGCCGGTGCACCTGGTGGCCATTACCAATTTCATTGGCGGCATGGTGCTGCTGGTCTTGGCGCTCGCCTTCGAACCAGGCGCACTCCAGGCCGCCACGCTGCGCTGGAGCGTCGTGGCCTGGGCGTCGTGGTGGTACCTGCTGCTGCCCGCCTCGCTGGGGGCCACGATCATCTACTTCCGGCTGCTGCGCGACTGGGGGGCAGGGCGCGTCGGCACCTACGCCTTCATCTCGCCGGTGGTGGCGGTGCTGCTCGGCATTCTGGTCGCCGGGGAGCAGGTCGGGCCGGTCGACGCGCTGGGCATGGCCATCATGCTGGGGGCGGCGGGGCTCGCGCTCTATCGCCCGGCGGAGAAATCCCCCGCCGTGTGATCCCCCGCGGTATCACCGGGCATCACGCGATCGCCGGCTTCACCCCCACCGGGTCCAGCCGATAGCCGCCGCCTTCCGTCACCAGCAGGCGGGCGTGGCCGGGGTCTGGCTCGATCTTCTGGCGCAGGCGGTAGATGTGGGTTTCCAGCGTGTGGGTTGTGACAGCGGCGTTGTAGCCCCACACCTCGTTCAGCAGCACCTGCCGCGCGACCGG
>JBBQOT010000386.1:0-3979 GCA_038331165.1 Acetobacterales bacterium | reverse complement strand
GGGGGCCCTGGGTTTTTTTACACCCCCGGTCTGGCCCCCCCACCCCACACAACACTCAAACAAATGGAGTCCAGAGGCGCTGCCTCTGGCGGGTCCAAGGCAGAGCCCTGGCCTTATTTATCTCACCTCAGGCCCTTAGCGCCGCGACAGCGCCGCGACCTTCGCGATGCAGTCTTCGAACGCCCGAAGGTCGCTCCAGGCGGCGCCGCGCGCCAGGGCACGGGTGACCAACGTGCCGCCCGAGGCGGCGATGGCGCCGTCGATCATCAGATTGTCGGCCAGCGGCGCGAAATCCTCGACCAACAGGCCCTCGCCGTCGCGCCATCCGTCACCCTCCGTTTGCGCGCCAGGGCCACAGAAGGCACGGGTGCGGGCCACGAAGGCCTCGCCGCTGTTCGACCAGCCAAATACCGGGCGACCGAGGGCGCGCATATAGCCCAACTCGAACACCGTGCCTGCATCGGCGCTGGGTCCGCGAAACGGCGTCAGGTTGGCGACCAGCACGGCGCAGCCGACGATATGGGCCTCGTTGCGGCGGGCAATGCGAAAGGGTTCGGCGAGTGTCGCCCAAGGGGCCGGGTCGCCGCCCGCCAACGCATCGAGCGGCGAGACGCCAACCAAGCCGTGGCGGGCGCACACCGCCTTGAGCACCGCGGCACGGGCCAGCGGGTCGGGCAGGAACACGTCGGGGCCGGCGAGGTAGACGCGCATGGGCGTATTCTGGCGCAGCGGCGGTACAGGAAGAAGGGTCAATACCAGGTCTCGTTGATCTCGACCTATAGAAGCAAGGCAAGGCCAGGGCTTTGCCTTCCTTCAACGATCAATCACCAGGCTGCATGGAACAAAGCCGTCAGGGCTGGTGCTCGACCCAGGCGAGCAAGGCGGCGCGGCTCTGGTCGAAGGCATCAATGATGCCGTTTGCGGCGTCGCGTGCGGCTGCGAGGTCATGTGCACGGGCGGGGGCGAGAATGGCCCGGGCATGCCGCTCGATGCGCGCCAGTCCGTAGCTGCCGGCCATGCCGGAAAGTGCGTGGGCTTCGCGTTCCACCGGGTCGGCCACCTGTTGCGCCAGCGCCTTGTGCAGGGCCGCGAGGCGGTCGCGCATGTCGTCGAGGCACTGGCGGCACAGCGTGGCCAGGACAGCGGCCGGCAGGTCGCGGCGCAGTTCGGCCAGGCGGGCGGCGTCGAGCAGCATGTCGCCGGGTGGGATGGCTGGAGCGGTGGCGGCGGCACCGTGTTGCAGCGCATCGCGCAGCAGGGCAGCGGGTACTGGCTTGCTGAGCATGCCCTGCATGCCAGCGGCGAGGCAGCGCGCCCGTTCCCCCTCGCCAGTATTGGCGGTCAGCGCGAAGATCGGCGTGCGCCCGGTGGGGCTGGGCATGGCGCGCAGCCGCCGGGCGGCGTCGTAGCCACTCATGCCCGGCATCATCAGGTCCATCAGCACCACGTCGTACGGCGTGGTGGCGGCAAGGTGCAGCGCCTCGGCACCAGAGGCCGCGACATCGACGCGGTGGCCCTCGCGGCGCAGCTGGGTGGCAGTGACCATCTGGTTCACCTTCATGTCCTCGACCAGCAGCACCAGGCAGCGGCGCGCGCGCGGGCCGGGGGGCTGCGTTGGCGCGGCGGAAGGGCCGGTGGAGGTAGCGGTGGATGGCGCCGCGGCCGGTGGCGGGGCCGCGGTGGCGGGCGGTGGCGGGGCCGCGGTGGCGGCCGGGCGGTGGCGGGCAGTGACATCGGCGCAGCCCAACAGCAGGCCGCCGCCCGGCGGCTTCTCCAGCGTGAACTCGACGATGCTTCCGTCGGGGCGGTGGCGCAGGCGGGGGAAGGCGCCGGGACCCTGCTCGATCAGGGCGACCTGGGCCGCGACCTCGCGCTCGACATCTACCAAGCCGAATTCGCCCGCCTCGGCCGACAGGCGCAGCAGGCCGGCCAGGGTGGAACCCTCGTGCGGCATGTCCGGCGGCAGGCCGTTGAGGTCGGCGAAGCGGCGGTTCCAGTGCACCACAAGCAGTCCGCCATCGACGATCAGCACACCGTCGCGCCCAGCCTCCAGCGCCACCTCAAGCCACACCGCGCGGATGGCGGCAAGCTGGCGGGAAGCGGATTCCACCGCGCGTGCCCGCGCCAGCACGGCCAGCTCACGCCTCAAGGCGGCGAGGCGGCCGGCGAGCCAGACGACGGCGCCCAGCAGCAGCGTCGCCGTCAGGGCGAGAAGTTCCAGGGTCCAGGAATTCGGCACGCTCTATTCCCTGCCCCCAAGATTGGTCGGCACGCCACGGCGAGGCGCCCGCAGACCTGCCCGCCCCGGACTTGCCGAGGGAAGGCGCAGGTGGCATTGATCGCCCCCGTTCGGGCGCGGCCGCAACGGTCGGCACCAGTTGCACATAATGAGGATGGCATGGCGAAGATCAAGGTGAAGACCCCGGTCGTGGAGCTCGATGGGGATGAGATGACGCGCATCATCTGGGGCTTCATCAAGGACAAGCTGATCCTGCCCTATCTCGACATCGACCTGAAATACTACGACCTCGGCATCGAGTATCGCGACCAGACCGACGACCAGGTAACCATCGATTCGGCCAACGCCATCAAGCAGTACGGCGTCGGCGTGAAATGCGCCACCATCACCCCAGACGAGCAGCGGGTGGAGGAGTTCGGCCTGAAGAAGATGTGGCGCTCGCCCAACGGCACCATCCGCAACATCCTCGACGGCACCATCTTCCGCGAGCCGATCATCTGCAAGAACGTGCCGCGTCTGGTGGCGCATTGGAGCCAGCCGATTGTCATCGGCCGCCATGCTTATGGCGACATCTACCGCGCCACCGAAACCAAGATCCCCGGCCCCGGCCGCGTGACAATGACCTATCAGCCAGCCGACGGTTCCCCAGCACAGGTCATGGACGTGCATGACTTCAAGGGCCCGGGCGTGGCGATGGCCATGCACAACACCGCAGCCTCGATCACCGGCTTTGCGCGCGCCAGCTTCAACTATGGCCTCTCGCGCAAGTATCCAGTGTACCTGTCGACCAAGAACACCATCCTGAAGGCCTATGACGGCACCTTCAAGGACATCTTCGAGGATGTCTTCAACAAGGAATTTGCCGCGCCGTTCAAGGCCGCTGGCCTTACCTACGAGCACCGCCTGATCGACGACATGGTGGCCTGCGCGCTGAAATGGGAAGGCGGCTATCTCTGGGCCTGCAAGAACTATGACGGCGACGTGCAAAGCGACATCGTGGCCCAAGGCTTCGGCTCGCTCGGGCTGATGACCTCGGTGCTGCTCAGCCCCGACGGCAACACGGTGGAATCGGAGGCCGCCCACGGCACCGTCACCCGCCACTTCCGCGAGCACCAGAAGGGGCGGGAGACCAGCACCAACCCGATCGCCTCGATCTTCGCCTGGACCCGCGGCCTGATCTATCGCGGCCGCTTCGACAACACGCCCGACGTGACCGCCTTCGCCGAGACGCTGGAGCGGGTGTGCGTCGAGACGGTCGAGAGCGGGTTCATGACAAAGGATCTCGCATCGCTGATCGGCAAAACCCAGCCGTTCCTGAACACCCAGGACTTCCTCGGCAAGATTGACGAAAACCTGAAAAAGGCGATGGCCTGAGGCTTGTCGCGGCACATCGCCGGGATTGCCGCCGAGGGCTCGCCGCAAGGCGGGCCCTCGTTGCATGACCCGGCCACCCCGCCAGTCGCCCGCACCACCCGGGTCGTGTTCCTGATGATCGGCATCGGCATCGCCGTTTGGGCGCCGCTGGTGCCGGAGGCCAAGGCGCGGCTGGGGCTGGACCAGGAGCAACTCGGCACCCTGTTGCTCGGCTTGGGCATTGGCGGATTGGTGGCGCTGCCGGCGGCCGGGCCAGTGGTGCAGGCGCGCGGACCCCGCGTCGTGATGCTGGCAGCGGGGCTGGTCTTCTGCGCGCTGCTGCCGGCGCTGGCGCTGGCACCGACCCCGTGGCTGTTGGCGGCGACC
>JBBQOT010000385.1:0-3981 GCA_038331165.1 Acetobacterales bacterium | reverse complement strand
CCGCCCTCCGGGGGCGGGACGACTGATGCTCCTGATCCCCTGCCCCTTCTGCGCCATGGACCGCCCCGAGGCAGAGTTCCGCCATGCCGGCGAGGCGCATCTGATCCGCCCGCCCGACCCGGCCTCGGCCAGCGACGAAGCCTGGGCCGATTTCCTCTATTACCGCTCCAACCCCCGCGGCGTGACGGCCGAGCGGTGGCGGCATGTGCATGGCTGCGGACGGTTCTTCAACGCCCTGCGCGACACCGTCAGCGACCGCATCCTGGCCACCTACAAGCCGGGCGAGCCCCGGCCATGATCGGCTCATCGCGCCACGAAGGCATGATGCAGCGCCTGCTGGTCGGGCGGATGTTCCAGGGCCGGCTGCTGCCCGACAGCATGCGCACCGACAGCGGCGGGCGGGTGGAACGGCGCACCGACCTGCGCTTCAGCTTCGATGGCATCGACTACCTCGGCTGCGGCGGCGACACGCTGGCCTCCGCATTGCTGGCCAACGGCGTGCACCTGGTCGGCCGCTCGTTCAAATACCACCGCCCGCGCGGCATCATGGCGGCGGGTGCCGAGGAACCGAACGCCCTGGTGACCGTCAAGCGCGACGGTGGCCGGGTGACACCCAACCTGCGGGCGACGCAGGTCGAGCTGTACGAGGGGCTGGAGGCGCACAGCCAGAACCGCTGGCCATCGCTGCAAACCGATTTCGGCGCGCTGGCCGCGCTGGCCGCGCCGCTGCTGCCGGTGGGTTTCTACTATAAGACACTGATGGGGCCGCGCGGTGCCGGGCTCTGGCACCGGCTGTTCGAGCCGCTGGTGCGCCGAGCGGCCGGGCTCGGGCGGGCGCCCACCATGGCGGACCCGGATCGCTACGCCCGCTATTTCGCCCATTGCGATGTGCTGGTGGTGGGCGCCGGCCCGGCCGGCATCGCGGCCGCCCTGGCGGCGGGGCGGACCGGGCAACGCGTGCTTCTGTGCGACGAACAGGCCGAGCCTGGCGGCGCGCTGCTCACCGAAGTCGCCGCCCTGGTCGACGGCAGCCCGGCGCGCGACTGGCTGGCCCGCGCCCTGGCCGAACTGGCCGCCATGCCCAATGTCCAGGTGTTGCCGCGCACCACCGCCTTCGGCATCTATCCGCATAATCTGGTCGCCCTGGCCGAGCGGGTCACCGACCACCTCGCCACCCCCGACCCCGAATTGCCGCGCGAACGCCTGTGGCGGGTGCGCGCACGCCGCGTGGTGCTGGCCACCGGCGCCATCGAACGCCCGCTGGTGTTCCCCGGCAACGACCGCCCCGGCGTGATGCTGGCCGGCGCCGCGCGCGACTACCTGCTGCGCTATGGCGTGAAGGTGGGAAGCCGCGTGGTCATCGCCACCGCCTGCGACAGCGCCTATCGCACCGCCATCGACCTCGCCGCCGCGGGGGTGGAACTGAAGCTGGTCGTCGACCTGCGCCCGGCCGCCGACGGCGCCTGGCCCGCAGCGGCGCGCGCGGCCGGCATTTCGGTTCTGACCGGCGGCCGGGTGCTGGCCACCCATATGCGCGGCCGGCGCATCGATTCCGTGCAGCTCGGCCGCGGCGATGACGGCCGCACCCGCTGGTTCGACTGCGACGCGCTGCTGATGGCCAATGGCTGGACCCCATCGGTGCATCTCTACGCCCAGGCCCGCGGCAAACCGCGCTGGGACGACGCACGCGCCGCCTACCTGCCCGGCGAACCGGTGCCCGGCGTGGCCAGCGTCGGCGCCTGCAACGGCACCTCCAGCCTGGCCGAGGCGCTGGCACAGGGGGCCGCGTGCTGCGACGGGCCGGCGCCGCTGGTCAAAGCCGAGCTGGCGATATCGCCCGCGCCCGCGATGGTGACGGCCGATACACGCGGCTACGCTTTCGTCGATTTCCAGAACGACGTGCTGGCCAGCGACATCCGGCTGGCGGTGGGCGAAGGCTTCCGCTCGATCGAGCATGTGAAGCGCTACACCACCGGCGGCATGGCCACCGACCAGGGCAAGACGGCCAACATGAACATCCTGGCGATCGCCGCCGACACCGTGGGTGCGACAATTCCGCACGTCGGCACAACAACCTTCCGCCAGCCCTATACCCCGGTCACCTTCGGCAGCTTCGCCGGCCCGGCCCGCGCCGCCCTGTTCGACCCGGTGCGAACCACCCCGATGCACGCCGACGCCGTCGCCGAGGGCGCGGTGTTCGAGGATGTCGGCGCCTGGAAACGCGCCCACTACTTCCCCCACGCCGGGGAGACCATGCACCAGGCGGTGTACCGCGAGGCCGCCACCACCCGCGCCACGGTTGGCATGTTCGACGCCTCAACCCTCGGCAAGATCGAAGTCGTGGGCCCCGATACCGGCGCCTTCCTCGACCGCCTCTACGTCAACGCGCTCGCCAGGCTGGCCCCCGGGCGCTGCCGCTACGGCGTGATGCTGTCCGAGGCCGGGTTCGTCATGGATGACGGCGTGATCGCCCGGCTCGCCGAAGACCGCTTTCACGTCACCACCACCACCGGCGGTGCCGCGCATGTGTTCGGCCACATGGAGGATTACCGCCAAACCGAATGGCCCGAGCTGCGCGTCTGGCTCACCTCCACCACTGAACACTGGGCAGTCGTTGCGGTGCAGGGCCCGCTCGCCCGCCGCGTGCTGGCGCCGCTGGTCGACGGCGACATCTCCGCCGCTTCACTGCCGCACATGGCGGTGCGCGCGATGCGGGTGGCCGGGGTCGCGGCGCGGCTGATGCGGGTGAGCTTCACCGGTGAACTCGGCTTCGAGGTGAACGTGCCGGCGGGGCATGGGCCGGCGGTGTGGCACGCCATCCGCGCCCGCGTGGCCGAGGCGGGCGGCACCGTCTATGGCACCGAGGCGATGCATGTGCTGCGCGCTGAAAAAGGCTTCGTCATCGTCGGCCAGGAGACCGACGGTACCGTCACCCCGATGGACCTCGGATTGCCGTCCGGCCGGGCGAAAGCAGATTTCGTCGGCAAGCGCTCGCTGGCACGGCCCGACATGCTGGCCGACGACCGCAAGCAATTGGTGGGGCTGCTGAGCGAAAACCCCGCCCTGGTCCTGGAGGAAGGGGCCCAGGTGGTGGCGCTGGAAAACCCCGCCCCGGGCACCCGGGCGCTCGGGCATGTCACGTCGGCCTATGCCAGCCCCGCGCTGGGCCGATCGATCGCGCTGGCCTTGGTGGCCGGCGGGCGGGCGCGGATGGGGCAGCGTCTGTTCGTGCCGATGCCGGGCGGCAGCGTGGCGGTGACGGTGGCGCCGCCGGTGTTCCTCGACCCCGCCGGGGAGCGGCTGGATGGTTGAGTTGCGCCAAGGCCCGCCGCTGGCACGCTTCGCGCTGCGCGGCGATGCCGAGATGGCGCGCCACGCCGGCGCGGCATTCGCCGTGTTGCCGCCGCTGCAGCCATGCCGGGCCGCCGAGGCGGACGGGCGCGCCGCGCTGTGGCTGGGGCCGGACGAATGGCTGCTGCTGGCGCCACACGCCGCGCTGGCGACCGTCGGCGACGACCTGGCCCGCGCGCTCGCCGGCCGGGCGCACAGCCTGGTCGATGTCTCGCACGGCACCACGACGCTGCTGCTGGAGGGCGCCCAGGCCGACCTGGCCCTGCGCGCCGGCTGCCCGCTCGACCTGCATGCCGACGCATTCCCGCCTGGTATGGCAACACGCACCGTGCTGGCGCGCATCGGCATTGTGCTGTGGCGGCGCGCGCCGGCGGCGTGGCAGATCGAGGTGGCACCGTCGCTGGCCGCCTATGCCCGGGCGTTCCTGACCGAGGCGGCGCGGGGGTTTCCATGCGGATAACACCAACCCTCGGCAAGGGTGACACTCAGTCATGCAAGTCGGGGCTTCGCCCCGAACCCCACCAGGGGCCGAGCCCCTGGACCTCATCTTATTGAAGTAAAATGGGTTTCCGAAGGCCCGCGGCCTATGGAAACCCATTTATTTTCATATATTTAAGGTCCAGGGGCTTG
>JBBQOT010000384.1:0-3981 GCA_038331165.1 Acetobacterales bacterium | reverse complement strand
GGGGGTTCTGATCGCCAGCGCCGCGCCCATCGGCTTCGTCGTCGGGCTGGCGGCCGAGGCGCGTATTGCCCGAAGCCTGGGTCTGGTTGAAATCGGCGGCGGCCTGCCGGCGGGCGCCGGGGCGGCGGCCGAGAGGTTGGTGACCAGCGGCGCCACCGGCCTGGTCAGCTTTGGCCTGGCCGGCGGGCTCGATCCGGCACTCGTGGCGGGCGACCTGGTGATCCCCGCCATCGTGATCGAGGGCGACGACAGTTTCGCCGCCGACCCCACCCTGGCCGCGCGCTTCGGAGCCATGCAGCCAATCCGGGCACTGGCCGGCACAGTGGCGCTTGCCAGTATCGCGGCCAAGCGGGCGGCGTGGGAGGCAACCGGGGCGGCGATCGTCGATCTGGAAAGCGGTGCCGTCGCCCGGGTGGCCAGCCGGCACGGGCTGCCATTCGCGGTGCTGCGCGCGGTGTGCGACCCGGCCGGGCGCACCCTGCCGCCGCTGGCGCTGGCCGCACTGGATGCCGGCGGGCGGATCGGTGCACGCCGGGTGATATTCTCGTTATTGCGCCACCCCGCGCAACTGCCGGCCCTGATCCTGCTGGCGTGTGATGCGATTCGCGCGCGCGCCGCATTGCGCCGGGCGGCGAAGGCTTGCTTGACTTCCAAATCCCCCGGTTCCTAGTTTCGCGCCACACGATCCGGGCGCACGGCGCCCATTGCGCGGGGGAATGCCATGACGATCACACGCTTCGGACGGCGGCTGCTGGCGGCCACCCTGGCGGCCGGCGCCATACTGGGCACGGCTCCCAGCCACGCCCAGGCCGGCGAGGTCACCTTCTGGACCTGGCGCCAGGAAGACCGCGCGGCCTATGGCGAGCTGTTCGCCGACTTTACCCGCGCCAACCCCGGCATCACCGTGAAGTTCGAGGCCTTCGCCGTCGAGCAATACGCCACCGTGCTGTCCACCGCGCTGGCCGCCGGCAAGGGCGGCGACGTGATCCACACCCGCGCCTATGGCGGCCTCGAACAGTTCGCCAAGGCTGGCTATCTGCTGCCGCTCGACCCCGCCGCGGTGCCCGAGCTGGCCAACCTGCCCGAGGACGCCCGCGCCAGCCTCACCCTGCGCAGCGACGGGCGGGTCTATTCATTCGCCTTCGCCAGCCAGACGCTGGGCCTGTACATCAACAACGAAGTGTTCAAGCGCGCCGGCGTAACCCCGCCGACCACCTGGGCCGAACTGATCGCGGTGTCCAAGGCGCTGAAGGACAAGGGCATCGTGCCGCTGGCCAACGGCACCGCCACGGCCTGGATGTGCGAGGTCTTCACCTCGGTGTTCACCAACCCGCTGCTCGGCCCGGGCTTTGCCGGCGACATCCTGTCGGGCAAGGCGACATTCGAAGACGCCCGCTATGTCGCCGCGCTCACCAAGCTGCTGGAGCTGCGCGACTACATGCCGCCCGGCTTCACCGGCATCGACTACCCCACCGCCCAGCAGCTGTTCCTGTCCGGCCGCGCCGCCATGTTCGCCGGCGGCAGCTTCGAAATCGCCAATTTCCGCAAGCAGAACCCCAAGATCGACATGAGCTTCATCGCACCCCCGGCCCCCACCGCCGGCGCGCCGCGGCTGGTCAGCAAGTTCTTCGACGGCGGCTATGCGGTGAACGCCAAGTCGGCCAACCAGGCCGATGCGCTCAAGCTGGTGCGCTGGATGGGCACCAAGCAGTTCGGCGACAAGTTCTCAGCCCTGCTGGGCAACATCTCGCCGATCAACGGCGTGGTGCTCACCGACCCGATGCTGGCCGAGGTGGCCAAGCTGAACGAGACCTCCGCACCCTACCTGATGGCAGTGCATTTCCGCTACGAAACGCCGACCGGCTCAGAACTGCTGCAATCCGGCATCCAGAAGATGATGGCCGGCAGCATGACCCCGGCCGAGTTGGGCACCTCGCTCACCCAAGGCATCGCGCGGTATTTCAAGCCGTTCCAGAAGTAAGGCAGTAAGGCCAGGGCTTTGCCCTGCACCCACCAAGGGCGTCGCCCTTGGAACCCATCCATTGAGGTGCAGGGGCTCGGCCCCTGCTGGGGCCTGGGGCAAAGCCCCAGCCTTGCTTCATGACTCCTACCGCCCGCCGTACCCGGGCCCGCATGCGCCGCGGCCTATGGCTGCTGTTCCTGCTCGCACCGGCCTTGCTGGTGATGACCCTGTTCGTCGCCTGGCCGCTGCTGTCGGCCCTGCGTTATGCCTTCTTCAGCTTCAAGGGCGTGGCGCCGGACGCCTTCGTGGGCCTGCGCAATTTCACCGATGTACTCGTGGAAGAACCGTTCGCCAGTTGGACCTGGCGGGCGTTGCGCCACAACGTCATCGTCTTCGTCGCGTTGATGGTGGTGCAGAACGGGCTGGCCTATCTGATCGCCTTTGCGCTGCTGAAGGGCTTGCCCGGCCATCGGGTGCACCAGGTGATCGTGTTCCTGCCGGTGGTGCTGTCGGCGGTGATCGTCGGGTTTCTGTGGAAGCTGTTCCTGCATCCGCTGTTCGGCATGGTGAACGCCGCCCTCGCGCTGGTCGGCCTGCCCGGCCGGGCGTGGCTGGGTGACGAATCCACGGCACTCGGCAGCCTGATCTTCACCAATGCCTGGCACTGGGTGGGCTTTCCGGCGCTGATCTTCCTGGCCGGCATGCAGCGCATCCAGCAGGAAACCCTGGAAGCCGCCCGGCTCGACGGCGCCAGCGATCGGGTGCTGCTGACCCGCATCATCTGGCCGCTGGTGGCGCCGGCCACCACCATCATCTTCACGCTGACCTTCATCGGCAGCTTCAACTGGTTCGAACTGCCCTATGTGATGAGCGGCCTGAACGGCTCGCCGGGCGGCGCCACCGACGTGCTGGGGCTGTATTTCTACCGCACCGCCTTCGGCAACACGACCTCCGGCCTGCAGGATTTCGGCCGCGGCAGCGCGCTGGCGGTGCTGATGTTCCTGTTCATCGCGACGACGTCGGCCATTGCGCTGCGCTATCTGCGGCGGCGGGAGATGGAGCTTTAGGAAGGCAAGGCCAGGGCTTTGCCCTGGACCCACCAAAGGCCGACGGCCTTTGGAAACCATATATTCAAGGTCCAGGGAATTGGACCCTGGTGGGTCCAGGGCAAAGCCCTGGCCTTTCTGCCTTACACCACCGGCGAGGCGCCGCCGTCGACATTGGTGGCGGTGCCGGTGATGTACGACCCGGCATCAGAGGCCAGGAAGCAGGCGAGATTGGCGAACTCCTCTGCCGTGCCCATGCGGCCGAGCGGGACTGGCGCGCCGGTGCGCGCGATATGGTCTTCCAGCGTGATGTTCTGCCCCTTGGCCACCAGGGCGGCATGGCCACGGGCCACCTGGTCGGTGACGATCAGGCCGACCAGCATGGCGTTGACCAGGATGCCGTGCGGCGCGCCCTCGCCGGCCAGCACTTTGGTCAATGCCATGCCGGCGGCGCGGGTGACATGGGTGGGTGCGCCGTTCGCCTTGGGCGCCTTGGCGCCGGTGTTCAGCACGTTGATCACCCGGCCCCAGCGGCGTTCCTTCATCTGCGGCCAGGCCAAGCGGATCAGGCGGATGGCAGCGAACAGCTTGAGGTCGATGTCGTCCTGCCAGATCTGGTCGGTGATGCTCTCGAACGGCCCGGTTCGCGACTGTCCGGCATTGTTCACCACGATGTCGATGCGGCCCAGCTGCGCCATGGCGGCGTCGTAGCCGGCCTTGATCGAGGCGGCGTCGGCCACGTCGCAGGCAATGGCGGCGACCTTTCCGGTGCCGATGCCGGCGAGCTGGGCCTTTGCGTCGTCCAAAGGCCCCTGGCTGCGCGCCAGCAATGCCACGCCGTCGGCGCCGGAGCCTAGGAAGCGCTTGGCCATCGCGAGGCCGAGGCCCTTGGAGCCGCCGGTGATGACGGCGGTGCGGCCGGCCATGGAGATTTGCATGGAGGTTTCCTCGTTATGAAGGCGTGGGGCCGCA
>JBBQOT010000383.1:0-3992 GCA_038331165.1 Acetobacterales bacterium | reverse complement strand
AAGGGGGCCATCGGGATGTTTCAACCGCCGTGATGGCCCCCTTCCCCAAACAACACTTAAACAAATGGAGTTCAGAGGCGCTGCCTCTGGCGGGTCCAGGGCAGAGCCCTGGCCTTACTTATCTCACCTCAGGCCCTTAGTGCCTATGGGGCACGCCCTGGCCTCGCGTATCTTGCGTGTCTTCTAGCCGTTCACGCCGCCGGATAGGGCGGCTTGAACAGCCCGGCCGGCGACAGCGTGAACACTTCGCACCCGGTCTCGGTCACGCCCACTGTATGCTCGAACTGCGCCGACAGGCTGCGGTCGCGGGTCACCGCGGTCCAGCCGTCGTCGAGCACCTTCACCTCCGGCCGGCCGGCGTTCACCATTGGCTCGATGGTGAAGAACATGCCGGGCTCCAGCACCGGGCCGTCGCCGGGGCGGCCGTAGTGCAGCACGTTTGGCGGCGCGTGGAAGGAGCGACCGAGGCCGTGGCCGCAGAAATCCCGCACCACGCTGAAGCGCAGGCCCTCGACATAGGTCTGGATGGCGTGGCCGATATCGCCGAAATGCCCGCCGGGCGTCACCGCGGCGATGCCGCGCATGAGCGATTCGTGGGTCACCTCGATCAGGTTGCGCGCCTTGGTGCTCGGCGGCCCGGCGCAGTACATGCGCGAGCTGTCGCCATACCAGCCATCGAGGATGACGGTGACATCGATGTTGACGATGTCGCCGGTGTCGAACTTCCGCTCGCCGGGGATGCCGTGGCAGACCACGTGGTTGATCGAAGTGCAGATCGATTTCGGATAGCCGCGGTAGTTGAGCGGCGCCGGGGTGGCGCCGTGGGCCAGGATGTAGTCGTGGCACAGCCGGTCGAGCGCTTCGGTGGTGACGCCCGGGTGGACGTGGTCGGTGATCATGTCGAGCGTCGCCGCGGCCCGGCGGCCGGCCGCGCGCATGGCTGCGAAATCCTGGGGCGCGTGGAGGGTGATCCGTCGCGCGTCCTGCCTGCCGTCCATCGCATTCTCCATCCGGCCCAGTGGTCTGGCCGTGCCATGTCGCCAAGATGCGCAAGCGGGGCGCCGGTCGCAAGGGCCAGGGGGTGCGAGGGGGGGGTTAGCGGCTGGCGAGTTGGCCGGCTTCGGGGCGGATCGGGGTGCAGGCGATCTTGCGGCGCGACAGCGCGGCGCAGGCAACCTGGGCGTCGGCCTGGGTGAGGCCGGCGAGTTGGGCGCGGTACGACGGCTTGCGGTTCACCGTCGCGGCTTCCACGTTCGCTTCGCCGACATCGGCGATGCGGCGTGCCGCGACGGCGGCCCGGCGGGCGGTGGCCTCGGCGGTGAAGGCGCCGACCTGTACCATCCAGCGTGCCGACGGACGAGCGCGCTGGGAGGTCGGCGAATGGGCGGGCAGCGAGGTCGCGGCGTGCGCCGCTGCGATCAGCGTGGGCATGCGCACGGCGGCCACGCGCGGGACCACCGGTACGTCGAGCTTCTCGAAGCCCTGGTCGAGCAGCGCCATCATGTGCAGGTCGCGCTCGCCGCCGCGGGCCGCCCCCAGCACGACGCCGATCAAGCGCACATTGCCGCGTACCGCCGAGGTGACCACGTTATAGCCGGAGGCGTCGATATAACCGGTCTTGACCCCGTCGGTGCCGGGGTAGGCGTCGAGCAGGTTGTTGTGGTTGCGCAGGACCTGCCCGCGGAAGCGGAATGTGGTGGTGGCGAAGTACTTGTATTCCTGTGGGAAATCGAACAGCAGCCGGCGTGCCAGCACGGCCATGTCGCGCGCGGTGGTCACCTGGTCCCAGTCCGGCAGGCCCGAGGCGTTGCGGAACACCGTCTGGCTCATGCCCAGGGCGCGGGCACGCAGGGTCATGATGCGGGCGAAGCGGCCCTCGTCGCCGCCCAGCAATTCGCCCAGTGCCGCTGCGGCGTCGTTGGCCGAGCGGGTGACCAGGCCGAGGATCGCCTCCTCCACCGTCAGGCGGCCGCCGGGGGGCACGCCCAGCTTGGTGGGCGACATCGAGGCGGCGTAGGCCGAGATCGGCACGCTCTGGTACAGCGACACCCGGCGGTCGCGCAGCGCCTCGAACACCATGTACAGCGTCATCATCTTGGTCAGGCTGGCGGGGTGGCGCACCTCGTCGGGATTGACGGCGGAGATCATCCGCCCGGTGCGCGCCTCCATGATCAGCGAGCTATAGCGGTCGGAGCCGATCTGGGCGCTGGCGGGACTTAGCGCCGACATGGCGAACGCCACGACGACCAGCACGAATCCGCTGATGAGCCGCGCCATGCAGCACGGTGGACACAGGCGAACGGCCATTGCAGAGCGGTCTCCGAGCAACTGGACACGATTCTAGCGGCGGTGCGGCACCGCTGTCCAGCCTAAAGCCGCCGACGAAACGTATCAAATTGAATGCGTTGTCGCACGACGTTGAGGAAATACGCGGCCTATCCGGCGGCCATTGGGCGTGCAGGGGTCAATTGTGCACTGCACAAAAATTCCTTGACCCCCAGCGGGCAGCCTGCCTATAAACCGGCGTGCTGCACCGCAGCATAAAGTTTTCGACAGCAACGCTCCGGACCTCGCCGCAACCGCCGGTTCCGGTCGATGCCGACAAGGAGAGCAGGATCATGGCCAGGAAGCCCACGGTGACCGCCGATCACGCGACGGATGCGGCTGCCAAGCTGCCGGCTCCCCAGATGTCGATTGCACACCAGCCGATCGACCAACCGATGGATGCCGTCGCGACGGCCATGGTCACCCTGAAGAACAACGTCGCCGGTGCGTTCGCCGGCTTTGCGAAACCCCAGATCGAGGTAAAAGCCACCATGGACAAGACAGTGAAGTCGGCCGAAGAGTTCGTGTCCTTCAGCCAGGGCAATTTCGAGGCGATGATGAAGGCGGGCCAGATTTGGGCCGCCGGCGTGCAGGACTTGCAGAAGGCCGTCTCGGCAACCGCCCAGGCGCAGGTTGAGGCAGCCGTCGGCAGCTTCAAGGCGCTCTCCGGCGTGAAGTCGCTGAAGGAGGCGATGGACATGCAGACCAGCATGGCGCGCAGCTCGATGGAGACGGCGATGGCCGAAACCGGCAAGCTGACCGATGCGTCGATGAAGCTGGCCGAGCAGGCGCTGGCGCCGATTACCGCGCGCGTCACCCTGGCGGTCGAGAAATTCGGCCGCGTGGCTTGACGCCGCGCCGATAGGCGTTTTTATACGAAGCGCCGATAGGCGTTTTTATACGAAGCGCCGATAGGCGTCTCTACACGAAGCGCCGATAGGCGTTTCTTGATGAAACGCTGAGAGAGAGTGGCTCGCTGGCGCCCCCCCGCGCCGGCTGAGCCCAGCGACGAGGCCCGGACGCCCCCCGTCCGGGCCTCGTTTGCGTTCAGGCTGCCGACATGTGGCGTGGGCGTTCCCCGTGCCCCGGGTTTGCGATATGATAACGCCTTGCCGTGCAGGATGCCCCGTGGTGTCCGGCAGAAACGGCCGACAGAGACGAGTGGTGGCGCAGGATGAGCGACGGCAACAAGCCTAACGATGATGGGCGCAACAACGACGATGGCGGCCGCAAGGGCGGCGGCGAAACGCCCAATACCGGCGTCGTCGTCAAGGCGCGCCCAAAGACGCGCAAGCCGGCCATGTACAAGGTGCTGATGCTGAACGACGACTACACGCCCATGGAGTTCGTGGTGCACGTGCTGGAACGCTTCTTCCAGAAGACTCGCGACGAGTCGACGCGCATCATGCTGCACGTCCATCGGCGCGGCGTCGGAGTCTGCGGCGTATTCACCTATGAGGTGGCCGAGACCAAGGTGACGCAGGTGATGGACCTGGCGCGGCAGAATCAGCACCCCTTGCAGTGCACGATCGAGAAGGATTGATCGACTTCGAAGGCCCACGCGGCACCGCAGCCCGCGTGCTTCTCGCGCCGGGCTGCGCGGAGGGGCTCGCATGGCTGGTGGGAATTGCGGAAATCGGCCGCAAGCCCATCTACCGATGGTGCAT
>JBBQOT010000382.1:0-4004 GCA_038331165.1 Acetobacterales bacterium | reverse complement strand
CCATTTGAGGGTCCAGGGGGCTCGGCCCCCTGGTTTCGCTTTCTTATGGATAGCTTATCGCCAAGACCTCGATCTCGTCCTGCCCGGACGGCGTGGCCAGCCGCACCGCATCGCCCACCTTGGTCCGCATCAGCGCGCGCGCGATCGGCGAGGACAGGCTGACTTCGCTGCGGGAGATTTCGGCCTCGTCGACGCCCAAGATCGTCACCGTGCGTTCCTCGTCGCGGCCGTTCACGAAGGTTACGGTCGCGCCGAAGAACACCATGTCCCGTCGCGTCTGGGTGGCGGGGTCGACCACTTCGGCGATGGCCAGGCGTTTTTGCAGGAAGCGCACGCGGCGGTCGATTTCGCGCAGGCGTTTCTTGCCGTACTGGTAGTCGCCGTTTTCCGAGCGGTCGCCGTTGCCGGCGGCCCAGGAGACGATTTCGACCACGCGCGGCCGTTCCACCACCCACAGCGCATGCAGTTCGGCGCGCAGCCGGGCATGGCCGGCGGGCGTCATGTAGTTCTTGTCGCCTGGCAGCGGGGGCGGGGCGTCGTTGTCGTCGTCGTCGTCATCCATTGTGCGAGCCTGCCTGTCTGGGGCCGTGGCGGCAACCGCACGCGCGGCACCCCCGCACAACCGGCGCTGGACGCAGGCGGCGCGAACGTTCTACCGGAGGGGCATGTTCAAATGGTTCGAAAACCTGCTGCGGCCTACCGAGATGGCACCCGATGTCGCGCCGCCGGTGCTGTCGGGCCGGCAGGGACTGGTGGCGTTCTACCTGCATTTCGTCGCCCAGACGCGGGGGCTGCTGGTGGCGCTGTTCTTTGCCGGGCTGATGGTGGCGCTGCTGGACGTGACCATTCCGGTGATGATCGGCCGGGTGGTGGAGCTGGTTGGCCGCACCGCGCCGGGCGATATCCTGGCGGATCATTGGCACGAGCTGCTGGGCATGGCGGTGGTGATGGTGGTGCTGCGGCCGGCAGCCCTGATGCTGCGGGTGCTGATCACCAACCAGGCGATTGCCTCGGGGCTGATGAACCTGGTGCGCTGGCAGAACCACTGGCATGTGGTGCGGCAGTCCTGGAGCTTCTTCCAGAACGATTTCGCCGGCCGCATTGCCAACCGGGTGATGCAGACCGGGCCGAGCCTGCGCGAAAGCGTGGTGAGTGCGACCAACGCGGTGTGGTACATCATCGTCTATGGCACCTCGGCGGTGTTGCTGCTGGCGCATATCGACTGGCGGCTGGCGATGCCGATGCTGGCCTGGTTCTGTGCCTATGGGTTGATGCTGCGCTATTTCGTGCCGCGCATGCGCGACCGCAGCCGGGCGATGAGCGAGGTGCGTTCGGCGCTGACCGGGCGGATTGTGGACAGCTACACCAACATCCTGACGGTGAAGCTGTTCGCCCGTGCCAGCGACGAAGACAGCTTCGTGCGCGAGACGATCGACGAACACACCACCACCCATCGCCGCCAGCTGCGGCTGACCACGCGCTACATCATCACGCTGAACCTGATCAATGCCGGGCTGATCGTGGGCACCGGCTTCACCGCGATCTGGCTGTGGCAGATGGGCGAAATCTCGGTCGGCACGGTGGCGATGGCGCTGCCGCTGGCCTGGCAGATTTCCAACATGGCCGGCTGGGTGGGCGACAACGTGACCATGATATTCGAGAATATCGGCGTGGTGCAGGAGGGCATGCGCTCGATCGCGGTGGCCCGCCAGATGCCCGACGCGCCCGATGCGAAGGCGCTTGAGGTCACGCACGGCGAAATCCGCTTTGAGAACGTGCGTTTCGGCTATGGCACGTCGCGCGGCGTGCTGCACGACCTGAACCTGGTGATTGCACCTGGCGAGCGGGTGGGGCTGGTGGGGCATTCCGGGGCTGGCAAGTCCACGCTGGTGAACCTGTTGCTGAACTTCCACAGCCCGGAATCGGGCCGTATCGTGATCGACGGGCAGGACATCGCGGGCGTCACCCAGGAAAGCCTGCGCACCCAGATTGCCATGGTGACGCAGGATACCTCGCTGCTGCATCGCTCGATCCGCGACAATGTGCGCTATGGGCGGCCGTGGGCCGGCGAGGAGGAAATCCGTGCCGCCATCGCCCAGGCCGCGGCCGGTGAGTTCATCGACCAGTTGGAAGACTGGAACGGTCGCCGCGGGCTGGATGCCCATGTCGGCGAGCGCGGGGTAAAGCTGTCGGGCGGGCAGCGCCAGCGGGTGGCGATTGCGCGCGTGATCCTGAAGAACGCGCCGATCCTGGTGCTTGACGAGGCGACCTCGGCGTTGGATTCGGAAGTGGAGGCGGCGATTCAGTCGCAGCTGGAAACGCTGATGAAAGGGCGCACGGTGATCGCCATCGCGCACCGGCTGTCGACCATCGCGCGCATGGACCGGCTGGTGGTGCTGGAGCACGGGCGGATTGCGGAACAGGGCACGCATGCCGCGTTGCTCGCCGCGGGCGGGCCGTATGCGCGGATGTGGCGGCGGCAGTCGGGCGGGTTTGCGGAGGCGGCGGAGTAGGGGTTGCCCCAGGCACGCGGCCGTTCACAGTCTCCGCAATCGATGATTTGCTGCACTGCCATGGATAAAGTTTTTTTGCTTCTTTTTGTTCACAAAAAGAAGAGTCTTCACTCTATTTTTTTGCCTGCTCCGCCACCGCATTCAGCGCCGCTTCGATCGCTGGCACGCTGTTCTGCCATTCGTCGCGCGGTACTGCGATGGGTGCGCCGACCACTAGCAAGCCGCGCCCGAATGGCAGCGGGAGCGTCATGCCATCCCAGGTTGGCAGGCGGATGGCGAAGCGGGTGGCTGCGGCGCAGGGCAGCACCGGCACGCCGGACAGTGCGGCGAGGTGCGCCACCCCGGGGGCGGCGCGGCGGGCGGGGCCGCGCGGGCCGTCGGGTGTCAGCACCACATGGCTGCCGGCGGCCAGCACTTCCAGCAGGGTGCGAACGCTGGCCGCTCCGCCTTTGTCGCGGCCGTCGCGGGCGCTGGAGCCGTGCACGACCTCGACGCCGAAGCGGCGCATGATATCGCCGATGAAACGGCCGTCGGCGTGGCGGCTGGCCAGGGCGTGAACGCGCGCGCCGGGGCGGCGCATGCGTAGCCACAGGGCGGGCATCAGCGGCAGGCATTCATGCCACAGGGCGGCGACGGCTGGTTGCCCCGCGGCATGGGGGGCCAGGTGGGCTTCGCCGATCAGGGTCCAGCGGGTGGTGCGCAGCGCGAAGGCCAGGTAGGCGCCCACCACGGACGCCAGCCACGCCTGGACCCCGGGCCGCCGCAGGAACGCCTTCAACATGGCCGCGCGGGTAGCACGGGGGGGCGAAGGAAGGAAGGAGCGGGGCCTTGCCTACTCCTCCGCTGCCAGCCGGGCGGCCTGGTCTTCGGCGGTGAGGGCATCGACGAACTCGTCCAGGTCGCCCTGCATCACCCGTTCGATCTTGTAGAGCGTCTTGTTGATGCGGTGGTCGCTGACGCGGCCCTGGGGGAAGTTGTAGGTGCGGATGCGCTCGCTGCGGTCGCCGGTGCCGACCTGGCTTTTGCGGTCGGCTGCACGGGTGGCGTGCAGGCTGGCCCGCTGGGCTTCGTAGATCCGCGCGCGCAGGATTTTCATCGCCTTGGCCTTGTTCTTGTGCTGGCTTTTTTCCTCCTGCATCGCCACCACGGTGCCGGTGGGGATGTGGGTGATGCGCACCGCACTTTCGGTTTTGTTCACGTGCTGGCCGCCGGCGCCCGAGGCGCGGTAGACGTCGATGCGCAGATCGTCGTCGTTGATCTGGACATCGACTTCCTGGGCCTCCGGCAGTACGGCCACGGTGACGGTGGAGGTGTGGATGCGGCCCTGGCTTTCGGTGGCGGGCACGCGCTGCACCCGGTGCACGCCGGATTCGTACTTCATCCGGGCGAAGACGCTGCGGCCGTTGACCTCGGCGGTGGCGGATTTCACGCCGCCGAGTTCGGTGGTGTCGAAGTCCATCACCTCGAACTTCCAGCCGTGCAGGGCGGCGA
>JBBQOT010000381.1:0-4012 GCA_038331165.1 Acetobacterales bacterium | reverse complement strand
CGCCGCCTACCTGCCGCTCGCCACCGCCCGGGCGGTGTGGGGCGACGATCCGCGCGCGGTGCTGGCATGGGGGCAGAACCAGGGGGCGCGGGCCGTGGTGGTCGATGGCGGCTACATCGTCACCGGGCACTGGACCTTCGTCTCGGGCGGCCACCACGCCACCTGGATCGGCGGCCACTGCCACGTGGTGGAGCGCGACGGCAGCCTGCGCGACGGCCCCGACGGGCGGCCGATCGAGCGCACCATGTTGATCCCGCGCGCCGCCATGGCCACCACCGACACCTGGGACGTGGTCGGCCTGCGCGGCACCGGCAGCGACACCTTCGCCGTCGCCGATTATTTCGTGCCCGACGGCTATTCCACCTGCCGCGACACCGACGCCGAGCGACGTGAGCCCGGCACGCTGTACCAATTTTCCACCACCACCATGTATGCTTCGGGCTTCGCCGGCGTGGCCCTCGGCGTGGCGCGTGGCCTGCTCGACCGGTTCGTGGAAATGGCCGGCGATAAGACCCCGAGCCTGACCACGCGCGCGCTGCGCGACAGCCCGGTGATCCATCGCGACCTGGCCATCGCCGAGGCGCGGTGGCGGGCGGCGCGCAGCCATCTGCTGGCCACCCTGTCTGACACCTGGGATGGGATCACCGGGCGCGGCACGATCACGCTGGACGAGCGGATGAACATCCGCCTGGCCGCCACCTTTGCTATCCGAGAGGCCAAGGAGATCGGCGATTTCTGCTGGCGCGAGGCCGGCGCCACTGCGATTTTCGCCGCACAAGGCTTCGAGCGGCGGTTTCGCGACCTCAATACGGTGACCCAACAGGTCCAGGGCCGGATGACCCATCTGGAGGCGGTCGGCCAGCATTTGTTGGGCGTCGTCCCGGCCACCCTGCGCCATATCTGACGGAGCCCCGCCATGCCGCTGAACGCGCTCAACCACTATACTGTTCGCCCCGCCGACCTGGAGGCGAGCCGCATCTTCTACAGCGAGGTGCTCGGCCTGCCGGTCGGCTATCGGCCGCCGCTGGGCTTCCCGGGCTACTGTCTGTACTGCGGCGATATCCCGACCGTGCACCTGATCGGCCCGCGCCCCGCCGAGGCCGGCCAGCTGGCGCGCCAGGCCGGGCCGACCGGGTTGTTCGACCATATCGCCTTCGCCTGCACCGGGCTGGCCGCCATGAAGGCCAACCTGGCCACCCGCGGCATCGGATTCGAGGAGCGCATCATCCCGCGCGACCGCCAGACCCAGCTGTTCCTGCACGATCCCGACGGCATCGCCGTGGAACTGAACTACCCCCCGAGCGAGACCGACGCCGCCTGATGCAGCTGCAAGCGGCCAGCGTCTCGCGCGACCCGATCCGGGCGGAGGCGAACGAGGATGCCATCGTGGTGCTGCCCGGCCGCGCCTGGGCGGTGATCGACGGCGTGTCCGACCGCACCGGCGCGCGCTACGACGGCGAGCTGTCGGGCCGGCACGCGGCGCGGCTGGTGGCCGGCACGCTGGAACGGCTTCTGCTGGGCGTGCCGCCGCCGGTGGAATCGATCGTGCCGACGCTGACGGCCACGCTGAACGAGGCATACCGGCGGCACAACCGGATGGCGGCCGCCGAACGCGATTGGGGCGCGCGGCTGTGCTGCACCCTGGCGCTGGCGCTGCATGACGGGCCGCGCCTGCACCTGCTGCTGGTCGGTGACAGCGGCATCCGCCTGAACGGGCGCGAAGTGCTGCAGATGGCCAAGGACATCGACCGCATCACCGCCACCCTGCGCAGCCACGCCTGGCATCGCGTCGCCGACCCCGACCCGGTGCTGCGCGACGCCGTGGCTCGCCAGGTCACCTGGCTCGGCCTGGCGCAAGACCCCGCCCCGCTCGCTCCATACCTGGCGCCCGGCGACCTCGCCAGCCTGGGCGCCGCGGCGGAGGCCGAGTGCGCCGCCAGCCTGCCGCACGTACCGCGCGCCGATATCACCCACCTGCTGCGCCACGGCATCGTCGGCGCCCAGGGCGACTACCAGAACAATGCCGAAAGCATCCTCGGCTATGGCTGCCTGGACGGCTTCACGGTGCCGCGCACCCTGCTGCGCATCGTGACGCTCGACGCCCGCGCGGTGGACACGCTGGAATTGTTCACCGACGGCTACTTCCAACCCGGAGACAGCTTCGGCCTCGCCGCCTGGGAACAGGCCCACCAGCAGGTCGAAGCCGCAGACCCGGCAAAGGTCGGCATGTACCGCTCCACCAAGGGATCCATCCCCGGCCGCTGGGCCGACGACCGCAGCTACGTCGGGGTGCGGCTGCGGTAGCAAGGCAGGCAAGGCCGGGGCTTGGCCCCATTGGCACGAAGATGAGGGAGGCTGGGCTCTGCCCAGACCCGCCAGGGGCCAAGCCCCTGGACCTTATTCTAAATGAACTCAAAGTTTCAGTTGATTCGCGGGTTTAACCGGTGGCCGCGGGCACTTCCACTCAAGGTCATGGGATCAAAGGGTCTTTGACCCTCTGCGGGTCCCGTGGCGCGGCTTCGTCCCGCGACGGCAGAGCCCTCGCCTTCCTTCTCTTCGCGCCTTTGGGGCTTGGCCCTGGCGTTGCCGTGCTTGCCGTCGGTTGACACTCCGCCGGCCCGCCGCCCACCCTTCCGCCGAACGCCGCCGCAGGAGGACAGCCATGGCTCACGACGATTCCAGCGACCCCAAGGGCCTGCGCAGCCGGCGGTGGTTCGACAACCCTGGCAACCCGTCGATGACTGCGCTGTATCTGGAGCGGCAACTCAATTTTGGCCTGACGCGCGAGGAGTTGCAGGGTGGCCGACCGATCATCGGCATCGCCCAGACCGGCAGTGACATCGCGCCGTGCAATCGCCATCACATTGCGCTGGCATCGCGCGTGAAGGATGGCATTCGCGACGCCGGCGGCATTCCGCTGGAATTCCCGATCCACCCGATTCAGGAAACGTTGAAGCGGCCGACGGCGGCGCTCGATCGCAACCTGGCGTATCTGAGCCTGGTCGAGGTGCTGCACGGCTACCCGATCGACGGCGTGGTGCTGACGACCGGGTGCGACAAGACCACGCCGGCCTGCCTGATGGGCGCGGCGACGGTGAACATCCCGGCCATCGTGCTGTCGGGCGGCCCGATGCTGGACGGCTGGTGGAAGGGCCGCCTGTCCGGCTCCGGCACCATCGTCTGGGAGGGCCGCAAGCTGCATGCGGAGGGCAAGATCGACTACGACGAGTTCATGGAGATGGTGTGCTCGTCGGCGCCCTCGGTTGGGCATTGCAACACCATGGGCACCGCGACCTCGATGAATTCGCTGGCCGAGGCGCTGGGCATGTCGCTGCCGGGCTGTGCTGCAATTCCGGCGCCGCATCGCGAGCGCGGGCAGATCGCGTACCATACCGGGCGGCGGATGGTGGAGATGGTGCGCGAGAACCTGCGGCCGTCCGACATCATGACCAAGAAGGCGTTCGAGAACGCGGTGGTTGCCGCGGCGGCGCTGGGTGCGAGTTCGAATTGCCCGATCCACATGGTGGCAATCGCCCGGCATATGGGGGTGGAACACACGCTGGATGACTGGCAGCGGCTGGGGCCGGAGATTCCACTGCTGGTCGACTTGCAGCCGGCCGGGCGGTTCCTGGGCGAGATGTTTCATCGCGGCGGCGGGGTGCCGGCGGTGCTGAAGGAACTGGCCAATGCCGGCAAGTTGCATCTCGACGTGATGACGGTGAACGGCAAGACGCTGGGGGAGAACCTGGCGAGCGTGCCCGACGGCGACCGCGAGGTGATCCGCAGCTATGCCAAGCCGATGCTGGAGCGAGCCGGCTATATCGTGCTGTCGGGCAATATCTTCGATACCGCGGTGATGAAGATCAGCGTGATCGACAAGGAGTTCCGCACCCGCTTCCTCGCCGACCCCAGCCGGCCCAACGTCTTCGAGGGCAAGGCAGTCGTCTTCGAGGGGCCCGAGGACTACCACGACCGCATCGACGACCCGGCCCTGGGCGTGGAGGAACAGTCG
>JBBQOT010000380.1:0-4023 GCA_038331165.1 Acetobacterales bacterium | reverse complement strand
GCATGGGTCATGACGCCCTGCAACCGGCGGCCCAGCGCTGTGCCGATGGCTTCCAGGGTCGGATCGGCGGCCGAGATGCCGCCGCGCATTTCGCCGCAGTCGATCTCGATCAGGGCGCGCAGTTCGCCGCGGTGGGCGGCGATGGCGTGGGCGACGTCGAGGTCATCGGTGATGATCTTCACGTTGGCGCCGGCATCGTTCAGCTTGGCCACCTGGTCGAGTTTCTGCGGCGTGATGCCGACGGCGTAGAGGATGTCGGTGATCCCATGCGCCGAGAAGTATTCCGCTTCCGCAAGGGTGGAGACGGTGATGCCGTCTACCGTGGCGGCGGTATTGGCCAACACCATGCGGGCGACGTCGATCGACTTCGCCGTTTTCATGTGCGGGCGCAGCGCCACGCCGAGGCGGCCGACGGCCACGGCCATGCGGTCGATGTTGCGCGCCAGCACGCGTCGGTCGAGCACCAGGCAGGGTGTGGGGAGGTTGCTGAGCTTCATTGGTGTTGCTCCACGCCGGGATGGCGCAACGCGCGGATGGCGCTGTCGCGCGCAATGGAGAGGCTCGGCTCGTCAACGCACCGGCGGCGGGCTAAATGCCCGCGTTGCGCCGGCGCAGCAGGTAGGCCGCGAACAGCAGTAGCCAGACGCCATCGATGGCAATGGCAATCCCGGCCTGCTGGCCCAGGTAGCGCCCGCCCTGTTGCAACACCAGGCCGATGAAGGCGAGCTTGCTGATGCTTGCCACCAGCAGCACCAGCACGCGCACTGGCGGCGCGAAGGCCCCATAGATCAGCATCGCTCCGACCAGGGTGATCAGCACTCCCCAGTTGCGCACGACCAGGCTGCCCAACGGCCCCTCGAGTGTTTCGCCGAACGTGGACAACAGCAACGCCTGCGGCGCCAGGGCGGCGTAGAGCATGGTGCAGGTTAGCACCCCGGCGACCAGCATGATCCATTTGATCTGGGCGTCGATGAAGGCCATGGCGCATCCTATGTGCGGTGGATGTCTGTCGCGGCGGAAAGAATCGGCACTGCGTCGTAAGGTACCCGCAACAGTTCGGCAATGCGCGGCGTGGCCTTCAGCCCGGTGCCGGTCAGCACCAGCACGGTGGTTTCACCCGGCTTGATCGCACCGGCCTCCAGCAGGCGGCGGAAGGCGGCTTCGGCCTGGGCGCAGGTCGGCTCGACATAGATGCCAATACGGGCAAGCGACAGGGCGCTTACACCGATCTCCTCCTCGGTCAACAACACCGCCCCACCACCGCTACGGCGCAGGGCGGCGATCACTTCGGGCAGGCGGATCGGCTGGGCGATGGCGGTGCCCTCGGCGATTGTTGGCAGGATGGGGGTGGCGATGCGGTGATCCTGCCCGGCCATGAAGCTGGCGGCGATCGGGCCGCAATTTTCGGGCTGGGCGGCGAACAGGCGCGGCAGCTTCGCGATCGCGCCCGCCCGCAGCAATTCGGAAAAACCGATGTCGCAGCCCAGCACGTTCGATCCCGCGCCGCACGGGATGATGATGTTGTCGGGTGCTGAAAACCCGAGATCCTCCCACAGCTCATAGGCCAGGGTCTTGGTGCCGTGCAGGAAGAACGGGTGCCAGTTGTGGCTGGCGTAAAAGGTGGTGGCCGCCCGCGCCTCGGCGGCATCCGAGGTCGCCTGGCGGTTGCCGGGGATCAGCTCCACGGTGGCACCGGCGGCGCGCATCGCCACGGTCTTGGCCGGCGAGGTGGAGTCTGGGGCCATGATGGTGGCCTTCATGCCGCCGGCCGCGGCATAGGCCGAGACCGCCGCGCCGCCGTTGCCGGAGCTGTCTTCCAGCACCTCGGAAATGCCCTGTTGGCGCAGGAAGGACAGCATCACGCTGGCGCCGCGGTCCTTGAAGCTGCCGGTCGGCATGAACCATTCCAGCTTCAGCAGCGCGGTGGCGCCGTGCAGTGAACGGGGCACCAGCGGGGTGCAGCCCTCGCCCATGGTGATCGGGTCGCGCGCCTGCATCGGCAGCGCCGCGCGGTAGCGCCATAGGCTGCGGGTGGTGGTGTCGATCTGGGCCCGGGTGATGCCGGGCAGGTCGGTGAGGAACAGCGGCGCGCGGTCGGTGCCGCACCAGCGCGGGGCCTCCAGCGCGAAAGTTTCGCCGGATCGGGGATCGAGATAGGCGACGGTCATGCGGGCCTCCTGGTGGCGGCAAGCTGGCCTTCGGGGGCGGAATGGTCAACCGTGCCGTGATGGAGACGGGAGCGCGGATGGCACAGGCGGCGCGGGCATCGGGGGCGGCCCTTCTGGGTTGGCTGATCGCGGGCTTCATCGTCTATGGCTCGCTGTATCCCTTCCATGTCCAGGCGTTGCCAGCGGGCGTCACCCTGGCCCGGGCGGTGGAGTTGGCGCTGGCGCATGGCCCGGGCGGGCGCGGCGACCTGTTGGCCAATATCGCGCTGTATGTGCCGTTGGGCTTCGCACTGGCCGCACGCCGGTCGATGCTGGTGGCCCTGCTCGGCGCCACCCTGGGCTGCGCCGCGTTGTCCGCTGCGATGGAGTTGGCGCAGATCTTCGTGCCAGGGCGGGACGCCAGCATCTGGGACTTGGCGCTCAATACCGCGGGCGGCGCCGCCGGGGCGTTGGCAGCGGCGCTGTTCGGCCTCGGTCGGAGCGGGCTCGGCCGGCCGCGGCTCGCCGATGGTGCCGCGGCCCTGTTGCTTGCCGCCTGGCTGGGCTATCGGCTGCACCCCTTTGTGCCGGCGATCGACCGTGGCGAATGGATCGCCAGCGTGCTGCCGCTGGCCGGCGCCTGGATGGCGGAGCCCGGCCGGGTGCTGCGGCTGGCCGGCGCCTGGCTGGTCGCCGCCCGGTTGCTGGAGGCCGCGCTGCCCCAAAGTTCGCGGGTGGGCCGTTGGGCGGCGGCGATGATGCTGGGCACGCTGGCCGCCGCGGTGCCGATCATCGACCGGGTACTGACGCCGGCCGAGGTGTTGGCCGTGCTGCTGGCCCTGCCGGCCTGGGCACTGCTGCGCGGCCGGCGCGGGGCGGATGCGGTGCTGCTGGCCGTACTGCTGGCGGTGGTGCTGGCCGAGGGTCTGGCGCCCTATCGGGTCGTTGCGGCGCGGCCGTTCTCGTGGCTGCCGTTCGGGTCGGTGCTGCGTGGCCAGTACAGCGCCGGGTTGCAGGCAGTGATGCTCAAGCTGTTTCTGTACGGTGGGCTGCTGTGGCTGGCAGCGCGGGTCGGGCTGGGCCGGTTGACCGCTGCGGTCGGCGTGGTCGGGTTGGCGCTGGCCATCGGGTTCGCCCAAACGCGCCTGCCCGGGCGCTCGGCCGAGGTCACCGACGCCATGCTGGCACTCGTCGCCGCCCTGGTGCTGCGGGCTGGCCATCGGCCGCCTGATGGGAGAGGGTGACGTTGGTGCCTGGGGAGATCGCTATGCCGCATTCGGAACTTGTCCAGCTGGCCGCCGAACTGGTCCGCATCGACAGCCGCAGCTTTGTCTCCAACCTGGCGGTGGCGGACCGCATCGAAGCGGCGCTGCCCGGCTTCGAGATCGAGCGGCTGGACTATATGGACGCCGCCGGCGTGGCCAAGCGGGCGCTGGTGGCGCATCGCGGCGGCACCGGCGGGCTGGCGTTCAGCGGCCATATGGACACCGTGCCCGATACCGGCTGGACCACCGACCCGTGGTCCGGCGCTATCGCCGACGGGCGGCTGCACGGGCTGGGCAGCACCGACATGAAAGGGCCGCTGGCCGCCTGCATCATGGCTTCCCGCGCACTGGCGGAGGGCGTGCCGGTGAGCCTGCTGATCACCACCGACGAGGAGACTACCAAGGCCGGCGCGCGCCTGATCGCAGCCCAGTCGCGCCTGGCGCGCCGCGCCGCGCCGGCGGCGATCCTGGTGGCCGAGCCGACGGTGATGACGCCGGTGCGCGGGCATCGCAGTTCCATCGCCATCACCGCGGTGGCAACCGGGGTGCAGGCGCACAGCTCCACCGGGCGCGGGCGCAACGCCAACTGGGACCTGCTGGGCTTTGCCGCC
>JBBQOT010000379.1:0-4032 GCA_038331165.1 Acetobacterales bacterium | reverse complement strand
AGGGCTTTGCCGTTGCGGCGCGAAGCCGCACCGCAGGGACCCACCAAATGCCGACGGCCTTTGGAAACCCATTTGTTTTACTATATTTAAGGTCCAGGGGCTTGGCCCCTGGTGGGTCCAGGGCGACGCCCAGGCCTTGTTTGGTCATGGGTCATCCCAAACAGTGATTGGTATTATGCCAGCGTCTTCTCCATCTCGACGAAGGTTGGCTGGGCGTAGCCGGGATGAGCATGAAGCTGAGTCTCGACGAAGCCGCACCGGGCGAACAGGCGGCGATTGTCGGCCAGAACCAGGCGGGTGGAAAGCACCACCAGCCCCAGCCCCAGTTGCCGGGCCTGTGCTTCCACCGCCGCCACCAGCGCCGGGGCGATGCCGCGGCCACGCTGCTGGGGATGGACCGCCAGGCGGCCCAGATAAAGGCCGCGCGGCTGCACCTGCCACAAGACGCAACCCGCCATCGTGGCGCCGTCCCACGCCGCAAAGCCGCCCTGCCCCGCCGCCGCCAGGCTGTCGGCCACGCTCGCCGCGGGTTCCATCAGCGCCGAGGGCGGTGGGTCGGTGGCCACGCTCTGCGACGCGAAGGCGGTGCGGATCAGTGCGGCCAAAGTTTCGGCCTGGTCCGTTGTCAAGGGACGCAGATTGATTTCGCGACACTGATGCATGACGGCAACCGTAGCCCGCGCCGCCGTGGATGCCTATCTTGGTGCCATGTCCGACCCCACCGGCTTTCACGCCCCTGCCTTCCTCGACAGCGACCGGCCTGCGGTGCCCGACCTTGTGGTGCCGCGCGGCGTCGTGCCGTTCCATCTGCCCGACCGGCCGGTGCGCGGACGATTGGTGCGGCTGGGGCCGCTGGCCGATGCACTGTTGACCCGCCATGACAACCCGGACCCCGTCACCCGCCTGACCGGCGAGGCGTTGGCGCTGGTTGCCGCCCTGGCCACCGCGCTCAAGTTCCGTGGCTCGTTCAGCCTCCAGGCCAAGGGCGACGGGCCGGTTGGCATGTTGCTGGCCGATTGCACCGAGGCCGGTGCCCTGCGTGGCTACGCGCGCTGCGACTCGTCCGCGCTGGCAGCCCTTCTGGACGCTGGGGCCGCGCCGAGCGCCGCCAACCTGTTGGGGCGCGGCTACTTCGCTTTCACCGTCGACCAGGGGCCGGACACCGAGCCGCATCAAGGCATCGTGGCGATCGAAGGGCAGAACCTGGCGGAGATGGCATTGCACTACTTCGCCACCTCCGAGCAGCTGCGCTGCGTTATTCGCCTTGCCTGCGGCCATACGGCTGATGGCTGGCGCGCGAGCGCGCTGGTGCTGGAGCGCATCGCCGGGGCCGGCGGCATCGCCCCCGATCTGGACGAAGCCGCGCAGGAAGACGCGTGGACCACCGCGACGCTGCTGGCCGAGACGGTGACCGATGCCGAGCTGCTGGACGACGCACTGGCGCCGGAACAACTGCTCTACCGCCTGTTCCACACCGAGGGCGTGGCCGCCGACCTGCCGCGCGCGCTGGCCTATGGCTGCCGCTGCTCACGCCAGCGCCTGGCCGGTATCCTGGCGACCTTCCCGGGCGACGACCTGGACCACATGGCCACCGATGGGCGGATCGTCATGACCTGCGAATTCTGCCGCATGGACTTCACCTTCGACCGCGCTGAAACGCGCGGGCGCTGATCGGACCCGAGACACGCATGACCCTTCCGCGCCGCGCCTTCCTGCTCGCTCCGCTGTTGCCCGCGTTTCTGGTCAGCGCGTGTAGCGACGATCCGCCGCCTTCCAGCTATCCGCCGCCCAGCTACGACTACCTGACCACAATCAGGCTGAATGTCGGCCGGGTCGACATCGACGACAGCTGGGCCCCGCGCGGCGCCGCCCGCCGTGTGGAGCACCTGGCGCCGGTGACCCCGCGCGAGGCGCTGCGCCGCATGGCCGAAGATCGGCTGGTGGCCGGCGGCACCACCGGCCGCGCCGTGTTCGTGATCGAGGACGCCTCGATCATCCGCGGTCCGCGCAACTATGAGGCAACGCTGGCCGTACGGCTCGACATGGCCGACGACGCCGGCAACCGCATCGGTCAGGCCACCGCGCGGGTGGTGCAGGTGCGCCCGATCCGTGGCGAGACGGAACGCGCGGTGCGCGACGACCTCTACGCCTTCGTGCGCGACCTGATGAACGACATGAACGTGGAGTTCGAATACCAGATGCGCCGCGCCCTGCGCGACGCGCTGCAAATCACCACCCCGACCGTGCCGGAACCCGGGCCGGTGGAATCGCAGTCGCTGGAAACCCCGGGCACCACACCCGAAACCACGCCGCCGCCGCCGATCATGTCGTCGCCGCCCGGGCCACTCACCGCCCCCGAACCGCGCCCGCCGACGCCGCTGGCGCCGCGATAAGCAAGGCCAGGGCTTCGCCCCATAGGCGCGAAGGTAAGGGAGGCTGGGCTCTGCCCAGACCCGCCAGGGGCCAAGCCCCTGGACCTTATTCATAAAAAACCCTGGCAGTTACAGTATGTTGATAACTCCGGAACGCCAAGAGTGCTCTTGGCTGCGCCAGCAGCCCCAATTTGATACGCGGGTTCGACAGGGGGCAGCTGGCACGGCCACTAAACGTAATGGGATCAAAGGGTCTCTGACCCTTTGCGGGTCGAGGGCAGAGCCCTCGCCTTCGATTTCTTCGCGCCTATGGGGCAGAGCCCTGGCCTTGCCCGCCCTCAGCGCCCGGTCAGGATGCGTTCGACCAGTTGGCGCACGGTGGGGATGAAGCCGTTGCTGTAGAACGGGTCGGCACCGAAGCGATAGGCATTGTGGCCGGAGAACATCAGGTTGTTGTTCAGCACGGCGTCGCTGTCGCCGTTATGGGCGATGTCCTGCAGCGTCTTCTGGATGCAGAAGCTGCGCGGGTCGGCCTTCTTGCCGTTGGTGAAGTCAGGCTCGTGCTGTGCCCAGTTAGAGAACCGGCACTGGCTGAGGCAACCCATGCAGGCAACCTGGTCGGCGAGGATTTCGCGCGCTTTCTCAGGAGTGACAAAGATCAGGGTAGAATCGGGCGTGCGCAGTTGCTCGGTAAAGCCGGCGCGATCCCAGACCAGGGCGCGGTCGCGGTCGGTGGGCGTGACATAAACGATGCGCTTGCGCGGCCCCACGCCGTATTCGGCGGTCAGCTCACCGACCGGTTCGGCCACGAACGCGATCTGGCGGTCGTTGCGGGCGCGCAATTCCTGGATGAAATCGTTGTTGACCGCCGAGGAATAGAAGCCGGTCGGGCTGAAGCGGTTGAGGAAGACATCGCCTTCCTTCAGCGTCAGCAGGCGGCGCTTCCAGGCCGAGCCGATCGGGCTCTCCTGGGTCAGCAACGGGCGGGTGCCGAACTGGAAGGCGATGGGGCCCAGCTCGGGATTGTCGATCCAATCCTGCCACTCCTCCAGCCACCAGACGCCACCGGCCATGATGATCGGGGTTTCGCCCAGCCCGAAGGTACGCATCAGCTTACGGAGAGCCAACTCGCGGGGAAACGGGTCCTCCGGCTTGGTCGGGTCCTCGCTGTTGGACAGGCCGTTATGCCCACCCGCCAGCCAGGGGTCTTCATACACCACGCCCCCCAGCAACGCGGCCGCCTTGCTGTAGGCCCGCTTCCACAGCGCGCTGAAGGCACGCGACGAGGAGACGATCGGGTAGTAATGCACGTTGAACTTGGCGGCGATGTCGGACAGGCGGTATGGCATGCCCGCCCCGCAGGTCAGCCCGTGGATGAGCCCCTTGGCGTTCTCCAGCACTCCGGTGATCACCCGCTCCGCCCCGCCCATTTCCCACAGGATGTTGGCGTGGATGCGTCCCTGCCCGCCGGCAATGTCGTGCGCCTGCTGCGCCTGAGCGATGCCGCCACGGATGGCATATTGCACCAATTCCTCGTGCCGTTCGCGCCGCGTCCGGCCGTGGTAGACCTGAGGAATCAGCGTTCCATCGGGGTCGAAGCTGTCCGCGTTGACCGCGCTGAACGTCCCTGCCCCGCCACCGGCCGCCCAGTGGCCCGAGG
>JBBQOT010000378.1:0-4041 GCA_038331165.1 Acetobacterales bacterium | reverse complement strand
CATCTCCACCCCGCCGAGGGTGCCAACCAGTTGCAGCGGACCGAAATCGCCCAGGTGGCCGATCCGGAACACGCGGTCATTCAGCGGCCCCAGCCCGTTGCCCAGGCTCATATTGAACCGCTCCAGGATGGTTGTCCGAAGCGCATTGGCGCTGTGGCCCTCGGGCACCCGCACCGCGGTCAGCGCGCTGGAATAGTGGCGGGGCTCGGCGCACTGCACTTCCAGCCCCCAGGCGCGTACGGCGCGGCGGGTTGCCTCGGCGAAGCGGTCGTGGCGGGCAAATACGTTGGCCAGCCCTTCCTCCAGCAGCATCGCGCAGGCGGCATCCAGGCCATACAGCAGGTTGGTGGCCGGGGTGAACGGGAAGTAGCCGGTGGCGTTGGCTGCCAGCATCGGCCGCCAGTCCCAGTAGCTGCGCGGTAGTTTCGCGGTTTCAGCGGCGTGCAGCGCCTTAGCTGAGATAGCGTTGAACGACAGGCCGGGCGGCAGCATCAGCCCTTTCTGCGATCCGGCGATGGTGACATCGACGCCCCACTCGTCGTGCCGGTAGTCGATGCTGCCCAGCGAGGAGATGGTATCGACCATCAGCAATGCCGGGTGCTTTGCCGCATCCATCGCCGCGCGCACCTCGTCGATGCGGCTGGTGCAGCCGGTCGAGGTTTCGTTGTGCACCACGCACACCGCCTTGATGCGATGCTGCGGATCCTTGCCCAGCGCCTCGGCGATTGCCGGCACATCGGCGCCGCGCCGCCAGTCGGTATCGACGAACACCGGCAGCAGGCCCAGCTTGGTCGCCATCTCCTGCCACAGATGGGCAAACCAGCCGGTGCGGCACATCAGCACGGTGTCGCCGGGCGACAGGGTATTGACCAGTGCTGCCTCCCACGCGCCGGTGCCCGAGGCGGGGTAGATCACTACGTGCCCCGCGGTTTGGAACACGAGTTGCACCTGCGCCAGGATTTGGGCACCGAGCTTGCCGAAATCCGGCCCGCGATGGTCCATGGTGGGATTGTCCATCGCCCGCAGCACCCGGTCGGGCACGTTGGTCGGCCCGGGGATTTGCAGGAAGTGCCGCCCGGCGGCGGGTTTGGACTGGTAGTAGGCCATGGCGCGGCGCTCCTCGTTGGCCGCACCTTGCCCGCCGGGGCGCGCCTTGGCGAGAGGTCAGCCGCCGAAGACAACCTGGTGCATGATCCGCCCGGGCAGCAGGGTGAACAGCCCAGTGATCGTCAGCGCGCCAATATAAATGGCGATCATCGAAATCTGGTGCCGCCGGATTTGGCCTCGCCGGGCGGACCGCACCGCCAGCACCAGCACCAGCGTCACCAGCGTCAACACCGACAGGCCGTGGATCCAGGAGAACCGCCCTTCGCCTGCAATCCCGGTACTCCAGAAGCTCGACACCGCAACGGCCGCCATCAGCGTCATCCATGCCCAGCCGAACCCGCGATGTGGCCGCGTGCCCTAGTGTGCTGCGAATTGCACAAGTCACAAAAGCATTGCCGCCATCGCGCCGAAGGCATGCAGTTGCACCACGGCTGGTGCGGCGAGCAGCGGGGTGAGGGTCATTGCGCGGCCTCCTTGCCAAATCCGGGGCACAAGGCTCTATCCTCACGCATGAACGCGCCCTTTGCCAACTCCACTGTCGCCGACCGCCTGAAGCGTGAGACCGCGGGCGAGGTGCTGTTCTCCGCGGCCGACCGCGGCCGCTATGCCACCGATGCCTCGATCTACCAGATCGAGCCGATCGGCGTTCTGGTGCCGCGCAGCATCGAGGATGTCCAGGCCGCCCTGTCGATCGCCCGCGAGGCCGGCATTCCCGTTCTGCCGCGCGGCGGCGGCACCAGCCAGTGCGGCCAGACGGTCAACCGCGCGCTGGTGATCGACTGCTCCAAGTATCTGCGCCGTGTGGTCGAGGTTGATGCGCCGGCGCAGCGGGCCTGGGTGGAACCCGGGCTGGTGCTCGGCCACCTCAACGCGGCGCTGCGGCCGCACGGGCTGTTCTTCCCGGTTGATCCCTCGACCCACGCCCGCTGCACCATTGGCGGCATGGCGGGCAACAATTCCTGCGGCTCGAAATCGATCCGGTATGGGTTGATGGCCGACAACGTGAGCGCCATCGACGCGCTGCTGGCCGATGGCACAGGCCATCGTTTTGGTGCGCTGCCCGACAATCTCGGCGCCGAGGTTTCCCCGCGCATCGCGGCCTTGATCCAGGACCTGCGCGCCCTTGGTGCGGCGGAGGCCGATGAGATTGCCGCGCGCTTCCCCACGGAACTGCGCCGCGTCGGCGGCTACAATATCGAGACCTTGACGCCGGCGGCGCGGGCGGCGGGGCGGGAGAACCTGGCGCGGCTGCTGGTGGGCTCCGAGGGCACGCTGGCGTTTTCCGCGGCGTTGGAGCTGGTGCTGCATCCGATCAAACCGCGCAAGATGCTGGGCATCTGCCAGTTTCCGACCTTCCGCGCGGCCATGGCGGCCAGCCAGCATCTGGTGACGCTCGATCCCGAGGCGGTCGAGCTGGTCGACCGCACCATGATCGACCTGGGCCGCGCCATACCGATCTATCACGCCACCATCGACCGCATGTTGATCGGCGAGCCCGATTCGGTGCTGATCGTGGAATTCCACGGCCATGACGACGCGACGCTGCTGGCCAAGCTGGCGGATCTCGACACGATGATGGCCGATCTCGGCTTTCCCCGGGCGGTGGTGCGGGCGACCGACGCCGGCTTCCAGGCCGACATCGCCAGCGTACGCGAGGCCGGGCTGAACATCATGATGTCGATGAAGGGCGACGGAAAGCCGGTCTCGTTCATCGAGGATTGCGCGGTGCCGCTGGCCGATCTCGCCGACTACACCGAGCGGCTGAACGACGTGTTCGCCAGGCACGGCACCAAGGGCACCTGGTATGCCCATGCCTCGGTGGGCTGTCTGCATGTGCGCCCGGTGCTGAACATGAAGGACGGGGCCGACGTCGCGAAGATGCGCGCCGTCGCGGAGGAGTGTTTTGCGCTGGTGCGCGCCTACAAGGGCTCGCATTCCGGCGAGCACGGCGACGGCATCGTGCGCAGCGAGTTCCACGCGCCGATGTTCGGTGCGCGCATCGTGGCAGCCTTCGGGCGGGTGAAGGCGGCCTTCGATCCCGGCTTCATGCTGAACCCCAATCGGATCGTCGATCCGCCGCGCATGAATGACCGCAGCCTGTTGCGCTACCAGCCCGGCTACGCCGCCGCCGCCGGATTCACGCCGAAGCTGGACTGGTCGGCCCATCCCGGCCCGCTGGGCGGCATGCTGGGGGCGGTGGAGATGTGCAACAACAACGGCACCTGCCGCAGCTTCGACGCCGGCGTGATGTGCCCAAGCTTCCGCGCCACACGCGACGAGCAACACGTGACCCGCGGCCGCGCCAACACCCTGCGCCTGGCGTTGACCGGACAGCTTGGGCCCGATGCCATGGCCGGCGAGGCCGTGGCCGATGCGCTGAAACTCTGCGTCTCCTGCAAGGCCTGCCGCCGGGAATGCCCGACGGGCGTCGACATGGCGAAGATGAAGATCGAGGTCCAGGCCGCCCGCGCCGACCGCCACGGCGTGCCCCTGCGCGAACGCCTGGTCGCCGCCCTGCCCCGCCTCGCCCCCTGGGCCGCGCGCTTCCCCGCCCTGGCCAATTTGCGGAATAGAGTGCCCGTCCTGCGGACGCTGGGCGAGCGCATCGGCCTGTCGGCGCAACGCGATCTGCCGGAATTCCAGGCCAAACCGTTTCGCGACGAGGAGGCCGACGCGAACGGCGACGTGTTGCTCCTGGCCGACACCTTCAACCGCTTCTTCGAGCCGCACATCCTGCGCGCCGCCGTGCGCGTGCTGCGTGCCGCCGGCCTTACCGTCGAGGTCGCCGGCCGCGGCGGCCGGAACGTGTGCTGCGGCCGCACGTATCTGTCGGCCGGCATGGTCGATCGCGCCCGCCAGGAAGCGGCCCGCACGCTGGCAGCACTGCACGGCGACCGCCCGGTGATCGGCCTGGAACCGTCCTGCCTGTTCACC
>JBBQOT010000377.1:0-4041 GCA_038331165.1 Acetobacterales bacterium | reverse complement strand
CCTCGTGAAACGGGGGGAGCCGGAGGGGGGCCAAGAAGTTCACCCAACCAGCCCCCCAAAAAAACCGTCATTGCGAGCCCTCGCGAAGCAATCCACCCCCACCCCAAACCCCCATCGTGCCGCTGAACAACGTCGCCAAGCCCCCCAACAACGGCCTGCGCCGACCCACGCCCTTCCCCCCCCACCACCCCACCACCCCCCAATCCCGTCGCAGGGTGTCAGTGCCCCTCGGCACTGCACCACCCTCCACCACCAACCAACCCACCCCCGCGCATCCCCCAAGAAACCCCCAATCTTCCCTCCCCCCGTGAAACGGGCATCACCCGGCACCGCGAACCCCCCACCCACCCCCATCCTCCCCCCACAAAAAACCCCTTTACACCACATGGTTAGTTATGTATTATACCTCAAATGCACCCACTCGCAACCCTCATCGCCGTTATCCTCACCGGCCTGCGCGCAGCCATCGCTGCGTCAGCCGCATTGCGATTCCGCGACCCCGCCTTGGCCGACCGCTCCGCCATCCGCACCGCCCTCCTCTGTCGCGCCTGGTACTACATCGCCCGCACCACCGCCCGCCTCGAACGCCTCATCGCCCTCTGGCACGCCGGCGCCCTCCCCCAGCCCCGCGCCCCGCGCCCCACCCCGCCCGCCACCCCCTCCCCTGGCGCCACCACCGCGCCCAAACCCCGCCTCCCCACCCGCCAGGCCTGGATCGTCACCACCGTCGGCCATCACGCCGCCGGCTTCGCCAGCCAACTGAACCACCTCCTCGCCCAGCCCGATTTCGCAGCATTCGCCGCCGCCGCCCCGCAAGCCGGCCGCCTCCTGCGCCCGCTCTGCCGCATGCTCGGCATCCCCACGCCGCCCGGCATCGCCCGCCCCAAACCACCCCGCAAACCGCGCGTCCCGCGCCCGGCCCCCCCACCGGCCGAACCGCCGCGCCACGGCAAATACCTACCGTCCCAAATGCGCCGCTACCGCCCCGGCCCAATCCCCAAGTTCATTTTGCGAACCGCCTGACCCACCGCCCGAACCACGCCCTAATTGTTCCGTTTACAAAATTATTCCTCCGCCATCGCCACCCGCCGCGCCTCGACAGCGCCGGGGCGCTGTGGCACAGCGCCACCATGCGCATCCTGCACGTCATCGCCGGCGCGCCCGTGGGCGGTGCCGAGACTTTCGCGCAAGACGCGATCCTGTCGCTGCACACCCGCGGCGTCCAACAAGCGGTGCTCACCCGGCCCTGGCCCGGCCTACTCGCACGCTACGCCGCGGCCGGCGTTCCCGCCCACCCGATGCGCTTCGGCGTCGCCGATCGCGTAATGCGCCGCGGCCGACAAATCGCCGCCCAGGCCCGCACCATGGGCGCCGACCTCGTGCATGCCTGGATGTCGCGCGCCAACAGCTTCATCCCCGCCGCCATGCCCTGCCCCGTGCTCGGCTGGTTCGGCGACTACTACGACCTGAAGTATTTCCGCCGCACCGACCTCTACGTGGCCGTCACCCCAGACATCGCCGCCTATCTCCGCCGCCACGCCACGCCGCCCGAAAGAACCTTCATGATCAACACCTTCGGCACCATGCCGGAGGCACCAAAGCTGGATCGAGCAAGCCTGAATACGCCAGCCGATGCCACGGTCCTGCTGGTCCTGGCCCGCATGCACCCGGTGAAGGGCATCGACACCATGCTGCGCGCCCTGGCCGAACTGCCCGCCATGGTGCTGTGGCTGGCCGGCGACGGCCCGGCGCGCGCCAACTACGAGGCCTTGGCGCGCACCCTGGGCGTGGCCGACCGCGTGCGCTTCCTCGGCTGGCGCCACGACCGCCGCGCCCTGCTGGAAGCCTGCGATATCTGCGTCCTGCCCAGCCGCTACGAACCCTTTGGCACCGTCATCGTCGAGGCCTGGGCGATGCGTCGCCCGCTGGTGGCAACCCTGGCCGATGGCGCACGGCAATACGTCACCCACGGCCAAACCGGCCTGCTCTGCCCGATCGACGACCCACCGGCACTGGCGGCGCAACTGCGGTCGCTCGCCGGCAACAACGCGTTGCGGGCACGGCTGGTGGTGCAGGGAGAGGCCGCGTATCTGGCGGATTTCACCCGCGAAATCGTCACCGACCGGCTGATCGAGTGTTATCGCGCCTGCATCACGCTGGGGCGGCGGGGATGAGCGTGCTGCGCGTGTCGCGGCTGGACCGCTATGTGTTCCGCCAACTGTTCCTGGCGCTGCTGGTCGTAACCCTGGGGTTGGTGGCGCTGATCTGGCTGACCCAGTCGCTGCGTTTCGTCGAGTTGGTGGTCAATCGCGGCCTCTCCTTCACCGTGTTCCTCAAGCTGACCGGGCTGCTGATCCCCGGATTCGTGGCGGTGATCCTGCCGATCACCTGTTTCGTGGTGGTGCAGTTCGTCTACCAGCGCCTGGCCGGCGACCGCGAGTTGACGGTGATGCGCGCCGCCGGCCTGTCGCCGCTGGCGCTGGCCCGACCGGCGTTGGCGGTGGCGCTGGTAACCATGGCGGCGCACTCCGCGCTGAACCTGTGGCTGGTGCCGGCCAGTGCCGCGTCGTTCCGCGAATACCAGTGGGAAATCCGCAACCACATCGCCGCGTTCCTGTTGCAGGAGGGGGTGTTCACCACCGTCTCCGACGACCTCGTGGTCTATGTGCGCGCCAAGGCCGTGGACGGCAGCCTGCGCGGCATCATGGTCCACGACGCGCGCGACCGCGACCAGCGCGCCACCATCCTGGCCGAGAGCGGCCGGCTGATGGAGGGTGCGAACGGCCCGCGCGTGCTGCTGGAGAACGGCACACGGCAGGTCATCGACGCCCGCACCGGGCAACTCAATGTGCTGAGATTCAAGGAAAACTGGGTCGATCTCGCGACGCCGGCGCGTGAGACCGGGACGCGGCTGCGCGACGTGGGCGAGATGGGTATCGCCGACCTGTTCAACCCGCCGGAGGGCGTGGTGAACCCGCGCGACATCCCAAAATGGCGGGTCGAGGCGCATAAGCGGCTGGCCGCGCCGCTGACCACGCTGAGCTTCACCATGGTGGCGTTGCTGGCGGTGCTGGGCGGGGTGTTTCGCCGCCATGGCGGGCTGCTGCGGCCGTTCGTGGCGATCTTGGCGGTGGTCGGGCTGGTGGCGGCGGGGCTGGCGCTGGACAGCCTGGCGGTGCGGATGAACGAGCTGATCCCGGCGCTGTGGCTGCGCGCCGGTCTGCCGGCGGTGATCTGCGCCGGGCTGCTGTTCGCGCCTTCGCTCTTCCACAGGCGGGCGGCGGCGGTCGCAGCCAATGCACGCTGAGGTGCGTGCTCCACTGGTCGCCCGGCTCGACCGCGCCGCCGGCTGGGCGGTGCTGGGCATCGCACCCGGCATGCTGCACGCCTATGTGCTGGCCGAGGCGCTGATCGGGTTGGTCGGGCTGGGCTTTCTGGCCCGCTGCGCGTTGCTGGGCGAATGGCGGTGGCTGCGGCAGGGCTGGGTGCCGTTCGCGCTGGCGTGGTGGGGTTGGGCGATCTTCTGCTCGCTGCCAGGCGTCGGCCTGGGCGGCGGGTGGTCGCTGGTGCAGGCGCTGGTGGTCGGGCGCTACCTGCTCCTGGTGGCCGCACTGGAGCGCCAGGTGCTGGCCGACCCCGCGGTGCGGCGCTGGCTATGGGCGGTGTTAGCGGCCTGTGCCGTGTGGATCGGGCTGTCGGCGCTGATGCAGGCGGTGAGCGGGCGCAATTTCGGCGGCTGGCCGCGCTGGGGCGACGGCGAACTGACCGGACCATTCCAGAAGCCGCGCGCCGGGGCGCCGCTGGCGCGGCTGGTGCCGGTGGTGGTGCTGCCGCCGATCGAGCGGCTGCTGGCTGGCGGCGCTGCGTGGTGGCGCGTGGCCGCGGCTGCCGGGATCGCCGGGCTGGCGCTGGCCGCGGTGGTGCTGATCGGCCAGCGCATGCCGGTACTGTTGACCGTGCTGGCCCTGCTGGTGGCGGCCGGGTTGCTGCCGCGGCTGCGCCTGCCGGTGGCGGCGGCGTTGCTGCTGGGGGCGGGGCTGG
>JBBQOT010000376.1:0-4044 GCA_038331165.1 Acetobacterales bacterium | reverse complement strand
CAGCTCGATCGACTGCATCGCCTCGGTTTCCTGTTTGCCGGTATCGATCTTCAGCGTGTCGTTGCCCGTTTGCACTTTGGTGGCGCGGTTGCCACTTTCCACCGTCAGTGCCTCGTCAGCCTTGATAGTGACTGTGCGCTTGCCGGTTTTCACCGCCATCGTCTCGTCACCCTGGTCGATGGTGGTGGTGCGGTTACCCTCCTTGATATCGCGGGTTTCATCGCCTTTGAGCACCAGGGTTTTCAGATCCTTCTGGGCCTGCACCGAAAACACCTCGCTATCCTTGGTGTCGTCCAGCCGGATTTCATTGAAACCGCCGCCGCCCTTGGTGCTGTTGGACCGCAAGCCCTGAACCGGGTTGGCAGCGCCGCTGCCAAACGCCGGCAGGTTGTTTTCGTTATAGACAGAACCCGTCACCAGCGGCCGGTCGGGATCGCCATTCAGGAAATCCACCACCACTTCATGGCCGATACGCGGAATCACAAAGGCGCCAAAACCGCTGCCGGCGCTCATCTGGGCGACGCGCACCCACAGGCTGCGGGCGTGAACTTCGCCGCCGCCATCATATGATTGCACGTCCCAGAAGAACTTCACTTTGATGCGGCCATATTTGTCGGTGTAGATTTCCTCGCCGGGCGGGCCGACGACAATGCCGGTTTGGGGGCCCTGGATGCGCGGCATCGGGGTTTTCAAGGCCGGGCGGAATGGGTGGGTGGCCGGCATCAGTTCCAGCTCCACCCGCATGTCTTCATCGCCGCCACTGCCAGATCGAAAGCCAGAGGCGCGATATTGGTGGCGGGAACCAACAATCAGATATTCGGTTTCGCCAACATATCCCTCCCCGGCCTGACTTTCGTTGAAGGCGACCTTGAGCTTGTTGCCAACCGCGGCGGCAAATATATTACCTTCAGCATGGCTGCGCGCCATTTCGGCACGATCGGCTTCCAGTCGCACGCCGGCATAGCGTTCGCCGGCGGCAACGCTGCCGCTGTCGTAATTGCCGGGGTGTTCGTACCGTTCGGCGATGGCCAGGGAAACGTCGCTGGCTTCCGCTGTGCGCCAGCGCGGCGCGCCCTTGCCGACGTTTGACAGCTGCTTGTTGCGTTTCAGCACCTGGGTGGGTGCGGTGTAATCATAATCATCAACGGTAAAGCCGGTTGGCCCGAACCGGCGATGTTCCCGCAAGGAAAACAAGACGATCAGCTGGGCGCCACCGCACGCGCCCGCGCGGTGGACCGGATGCTGGCGTCGAGCGAGCCGCCGGTGGAATGGCATCTCTGGGTGGAGACGGTGCGCGACGCGGAGGAGACGCGGGCGGGCGGGCGGATGGGCGTGGCCGACACGGCATTCTATGCGGCGGTGGAAGGGGCGCTGGGCCGGCAGTCGCCGCCTGCCGAGGCGCGCGCGGCGGTGGAGTTCCTGCACGGGCTGGCGGCGTACGACTTTCCCCGCGTGGTGGAGGCCTCCGCGCGGCTGCTGCAGGCGGCGCGCGCCGGCGACCTCTGGCTCCCGGCCGACCTCCTGCGCGATGGGTCGGTGGTGGCCTGCCTCCGCACGGGTGACGTGCGCGGCGCGCGCGCCGCGCTCGCGGTGCTCACCCCGCGCTCGCAACAGGAGGTGAGCGACCTCCGTCCCCAACTGCTGGAGGCGTGGGTGCGGGCTGCGGAGCGGGTGCCGGTGGGAGTCGCACCAGCGCGGTAGCGCGCCAGCGCCGGCGGGAGTCGCGCCGCGCGGTCGACGCACACGGCGCCGCGCGGGCTCGCGCACGGGGCGCATGGACGGGAGGTGGCGCGCGGCGTTACTTCTCGCCACCGACGCACCGCCCCCACCGTTTCGAGGACCCCGATGATCTCAGGCAGACATCGCCGCCGCGCGGCATGCACGCTCTCCGCCGCGGTGCTCGCGCTCGGCGCCCCCCTCCTCGGCACTCCCCTGCTCGGCGCACAGTCACCGGCCGACACGTCGCAGTCGCCGATCCCGATGGGCACGACGAAGGGTGAGCGCGCCCAGCGGCTCGTGCTCCGCAACGCCACGATCATCAGCGGGCGAGGCACACCGGGGACCAATCGGGCCATGCCGGCCGAGGGACCGGTGGACATCGTGATCGAGGGGGGACGCATCACGGACATCCTCCTCGCCGATCCGGTGAACGTCGCCAGCGCGGGGGGAGAATCGTTCCGGCCCACCGGCGACCGGGTGATCGACGTGAAAGGGATGTATGTCATCCCCGGGCTCGTGGAAATGCACGCGCATCTTCCCCCCGATCGCGGCGAGCTGGGCGCGCGCGGGCACGAGTACACCTTCCGGCTCTACCTCGGTCACGGCGTGACGACGGTGCGCGACGCCGGCACCGGCGCGGGGATGACGTTCATGGGGGAGCAGCGCCGACTCAGCGCGCTCAATCAGATCGTCGCGCCGCGGCTCGTGCTCTGCCAGCGGTGGCCGCTGCCGCTGCGCTCCTGGAAGGACGGCAACACCCCGGACAAGGCGCGCGCGATGGTGCGCCAGTTCAAGGAGATCGGCGCGGACTGCATCAAGATCTCCAAGAGCCCTGGCCAGTACCCCGACGTGCTCGAGGCGGCGGTGGACGAGGGGAAGAAGCTGGGGATGCACACGATGACCGACCTGAAGGTGTCGGAGAGCGATGCGCGCGTGGCGTCCATGGCCGGGGTGAAGAGCATCGAGCACTTCTACGGCTTTCCCGAGGCAGGGCTCACCGGCTCGCAGAGCTTTCCCCCCGACTACAACTACTGGGACGAAAAGGACCGCTTCCGCTGGGCGGGGAAGCTCTGGAAGGAGGGCGACCAGCATCCCGAGAAGATCGCCGAGCTGCTCGATCTGCTCGTGAAGAACGGGACGAACTGGGATCCGACGATGGCGGCGTACGAGGACAACCGCGATCTCTTCCGCGGTCGCACCCTGCCGTTCCGCGAGACGCTCTTCCATCCGAGCCAGGTGGACAAGCTTCCCGACTCCACGCAGCACGGCAGCTACCACCAGGACTGGAAGCTGTCCGATGAGCTGAACTGGAAGGAGTTCTACCAGATCTGGTTCCGCTACGTGAAGCTCTTCCACGACAAGGGCGGGCTGCTCACCGCCGGCAGCGACGTGGGCGACGCCGGGGGGATCTTCATGATCCGCGAACTCGAGCTGCTGCAGGAGGCGGGGCTGCACCCGCTCGACGTGCTCAAGGCGGCGACGACGAACGCCTACCAGGTGCTCGGGATGCGCGAGCACTGCGGGGTGCGCGTGGGCTGCGCGGCGGATCTGGCCGTGGTGAACGGCAACCCGCTCGACAACTTCAAGGTGATGTACGGCCGGGGCTACGGGTACTACGGCATCCTGTCGAAGGCCGAGCGAGAGCGACGCGGGGGCGTGAAGTGGACGATCAAGGACGGGATCGTCTTCGACGCCCAGGCGCTGCTGCGGGAGGCGGAGTGGTACGTGGCGCAGGAGCGCGAGCGGTTGCGGCGCGAGGGCGCGCCGAGCGCCGGCGCGTCGCCGTGAGCGGGCAGGGTGGGATTCGAACCCACGGTACCGTTGCCGGTACGCCGGTTTTCAAGACCGGTGCCTTCAACCACTCGGCCACCTGCCCAGGAGGCACCGATAAACGTTGCGCATTGCGCCAACACCGAAGGTAGCTGGCTGGCTCTCCAGGCAACAATCTCGTCAGCGCGGATCGCCATCAGACATGAGCCGCGTGTCGGACATTTGCAGTGCCGTGTCGAGCCGTGGCAGGGCCAAGTCGCGGGGACGACTTCGGCTAGACACGCCGAATGCAGTCAGAGCCTACGATGGGATCACCCATTGCGTCATTCAGCGTGTTGGCGCGCGAGGACCGCCCGCGCCGCTGCTTGACCTCGTCCACACCCAGCGGTTCGCCGTCGGCGTGATAGGTGTCTTGTGAACCGCCCCGGGATTGCCGGAGGCTCCCAATCGTGAGAGGATGGGAGCATGGCCAAACAGCAACGGTTTTCTCCTGAGGTTCGGGAACGAGCAGTCCGGCTGGTGCGGGAGCATCAGCGGGAGTACGAAACGCAGTGG
>JBBQOT010000375.1:0-4047 GCA_038331165.1 Acetobacterales bacterium | reverse complement strand
GCACCGGCCAGTCGCGCACCAGGCGCTGCCCGGGCGGAAGCCGCTCGGCCGCGGGATCGGCGGTGGTGCCGGTCAGCAAACGCCCGTCCCGCGCCCAACTGCCCTTGGCCTCGATAAGCTTCTCCGCCTTTGGCCCCAATTGCGGTTCGTCCGTCATCCGCGCCTCCGTTGCATGCCAGACATGGGAGCGTCTCAGGGCCGCGCCAACACCGAACCACCGACCGCGGCGACGGGCAGCCGCAGGAAATTCTCCACCAGCTTCCCCCACACCGCCGAACCGCCGCGCCCGCTGAACAGCACATGCCCGTCGGTGCCCCAGGCCGGCAGGCTCGCCAACTGCGCCTGCCCGCCACCGGCGACATAGGCGCGGTGCATCGCCGCCGCCAGTTCCGGCGCGAAATAGCTGTCGTTGGCGGTATAGACCCAAAGCATCGGCGTGCGCGCACTGGTCCCGAACCGTCCGACCGCGCGCACCAGCGCCTGCGGCTCGCACACCGCATGGGCCACCCGGTTCAGATGGCCGCCATCGCCGCCAGCCATGTTCACCAGCGCGGCCACCCGCGCATCGTTCAGGCTGGACAGCGCGATCACCCCCAGCCCGCCGGCCGATTGGCCCACCACCACCACCTGATCGCCCACCACGCCCGGCAGCGCGGTCGCATAGGAAATCGCCGCCCGGATATCGCGCGCCGACTCCAGCGCGCCCACGGCGTAATCGCGCGACGGCGCACAGGTCGGATAACGTTCGGCCATCACCCCCCCCGAACCGCCAAAGCCGCGCCGCACCGGCAGCACCACGGCGAAGCCGCGCTCCAGGAACCAGCGCACCTGCTCCGCCTCGCAGGAGGGCGGCGCATAGGCGGCAACCTCGGACGACAGCGGCGACTTGCCGTGGTTGATCACCACCAGCCGCACCACCCGCTCGCCCTGCGGCCGGCAGGTGCGCGCCAGGATCAGCCGCGCGGCGCCGCCCGCTTCTGCCACAGGCAGCCAATGGTATTGCTGCGCCCAGCGCCCCGCCGGCGCATCAACCGGTCCGGCCCGGCGCTCGGCCACCGGAATCTGTCCCGGGCCGGGGGCCGCGCAGCCGGCCAGCACCGCCAGCAGCAGCGCCACAGCCAGGCGCATGCCCTCAGCCCTTGTCGCGCATCAGCCGCGCCTTGTCGCGCTGCCAGTCGCGTGCCGCCACCGCATGGCGCTTGTCCGCCTTGTTGCGCCCGGCCCCCAGGCCCAGCTGCACCTTGGCCACGCCGCGCTCGTTGAAGTGGATGTCCAGCGGCACCAGCGTCATGCCGTCGCGACCGATCGCGCCGAACAACATGTCACGCTGCTTGGCCTTGACCAGCAGCTTGCGCGGCGCCCGCGGCTCGAACCGGCTCAGCACCCCGCCCTGGTATTCAGGGATGTAGCAGTTGAACAGATACAACTCGCCCTCGCGCTCGCCGGCCCAGGCCTCGGTCAGCGTGGCGCGGCCAAGGCGCAGGGATTTCACCTCTGGCCCCTTCAGCACCATGCCGGCTTCAAGCGTTTCCTTGATGGTGTAGTTGAAGCGGGCGCGCCGGTTCTGCGCCGCGATGCCGTGGCTGATCAGGCCCGATTTCTTCTTCGTCACAGCCATTGCGGTCTCCAGAAGAAGAAAGCCCAACGGCGCCGCCGTCCCGGCGCGAAGCCGCGCCACGGAGCACCCCGCTGGGGCATTGCCCCAGGCTCCTTCCATAGATGAGGGTCCAGGGGGCTCGGCCCCCTGGCCTTCTCTGCCTTAGTTCAGCAGCCCGACATCGGTCATCGCCGCGCGCACCCGCGCCCGCGTGGCCTCGCCAGGCGGCGCCAGCGGAAGACGTACGGTCTCGGTGGTGAGCCCCAGCAGCGCGGCGGCAAATTTCACCGGCCCAGGCGAGGTCTCGCTGAACAGCGCGTCGTGCAACGGCATCAGACGGTCCTGGATCGCCAGCGCGTCCTTGATTCGCCCTTCGCTCCAGGCGATGTGCATGGTGCTGCACAGGCGTGGCGCAATGTTGCCGGTGACCGAGATGCAGCCGTCGCCGCCGCCGGCCAGGAAGGCCAGGATGGTGGCGTCCTCGCCCGACATCTGGGCGAAGTCCTCACCGCACGTCGCACGGGTGTGAATCGGCCGCGCCAGGTCGTTGGTGGCATCCTTGACGCCGACGATGTTAGGGATCTTGGCGATCCGCGCCATCGTCTCGACCGAGATGTTGACCACCGAGCGGCCGGGGATGTTGTAGACGATGATGGGAATATCCACCGCCTCGGCCACCGCCTTGAAGTGCAGATAGAGCCCTTCCTGCGTCGGCTTGTTGTAGTACGGCGTCACCAGCATGGCGGCGTCGGCCCCCGCCTTCTTGGCGTGCCGCGTCAGGTCGATCGCCTCGGCAGTGCTGTTCGAGCCGGTGCCGGCAATCACCGGCACGCGCCCCTTGGCCACCGACAGGGCGACCTCGACCACGCGCTTGTGCTCGTCATGGGTCAAGGTTGGCGACTCGCCGGTGGTGCCCGTCGGCACCAAGCCGTTGGTGCCCTCGCGGATCTGCCAGTCGACCAGGGCCTCAAGTTTTTTCTCGTCGATGGACCCATCCGTGCGCATCGGCGTGATCAGGGCGACATATGACCCTTTGAACATCGGCGTCCTCCGGTTGGATCGTTGTGTCAGGCCGGCCGGCCTGACGGCGGGAAGCTAGAACCGTGGGGGATGCAGGGCAAGGCCGGGCGCGGTAGGATGGGGCATGCATCTCCGGCCCACCCCGTCGATTCGCACCCTGATCGTCGCCGCCACGCTGCTGCTCGCGCGTCCGGCACTGGCGCAGGACGTGATGGCGCATGTCCGTGCCGACCGTTGGGCTGAAGCCGAAGCCACGGTCGCCGCCCACCCCGACCCGGTGGCGCGCAAGCTGGTGACCTGGCTGCGGCTGATCGCCCCGGGCGCCGGCCGCACCGACGAGATCGGCGGATTCCAGGCACAGAACCCCGACTGGCCGCTTGCCACCACACTTGCCCGCCGCCGCGATGAGGCGCTGGCGCTGGAGCCTGACCAGACACTGGCCCGCGCCGAATGCCGCCGCGCAGCACCCGCCGCCACCGCAGCTCTGTTGCGCTGCGCCGATGCGCTCGCGGCCGGTGGCGAGCGTGCCGAGCCAATGCTGAAAGCCGCCTGGGCCACCGCCCCGGGCGACGCCGCGTGGGAGGCCCGCTTCATCGCCCGCTGGTCCAGCATTCTCACCCGCGACGACCATGTGCGCCGCTTCGAGCAACTGTCCTGGACTGATCCCGCCGGCGCCCGCCGCCAGGCCGACCGGCTGGACCGCGGCCATCAGCTGCTCGCCGAGGCCCGCATGGCGCTGCGCCGCGACGACCCCGCCGGCCCCGCCCTGACACGCGCGGTGCCGGCGCCGCAGAGCGCCGATGCGGCACTGATGCTCGACCACGCCCGCTTCCTGCGCCGCGCCAGCCGCGACGACGAGGCGGTGGCACCCTGATGACCCGCCGCCGGCTGCGCCAGGGCGACGATGCCGGCGCCTATGCCATCGCCGCCGGCCATGCCCAGGCTGGCGAACAGCGCATCGATGCCGAATTCCTTGCCGGCTTCATCGCGCTGCGCCGGCTGAACAACGCCAGCGCGTCCATCCGCCATTTCGAGGCGCTGGCCGCCGCCTCGCGCGCCGCCATCACCCAGGGCCGGGCCCAGTACTGGCTCGGCCGCGCCGCCGCCGACCCGGCCGCACGGGCCGCCGCCTTCGGCCGCGCCGCCACCTGGACCAGCACCTATTACGGCCAGCTTGCCGGCCACGCGCTGGACGCCGACGCGAAAACCTTCGCCGCCCGCCTGGCCGCCGCGCGCGACCCCGTGGCCGATGGCGCGCGCGCACTGGACCTCGCCGGGCGCGAACTGGCCCGTGCCGCCGCCCTGCTGGTTGCCTGGGGCGAGCCGCGCCGCGCCGCGCCGTTCCTGTTGCAACTGTACGAGGTGTCGCCCGACCCGCCCGACCGCGCGTTGGCCGCCCGGCTGGCCGCCGGGCTCGGCCTGGTCGAAAC
>JBBQOT010000374.1:0-4048 GCA_038331165.1 Acetobacterales bacterium | reverse complement strand
GGTCGCGTGGCCCGCGGCGTGCCGGTGATCGACGTGTCGCCCGCCAATGACTGGTCGGCGGTGCAGGTGGGTCTCGCCGGCGGTGGCTTCGGCAGCGTCTATCCGACCTATGGCTTTATTTACGACCGCCCTGACCGCGGCGTGATGGTTGCCAATACCCTCGCGCGCCCGGGCGTGACCCGCCATTCCGAAGTGGCCGAGGCGTGGACGGCCCGCGTGATGCCGGCGAGCCGCATTGGCGGCTTCATCGACGCGCCGGTGCGCTCGCTGCGCTAGGACGCAGGGCGAGCCCGGGATTACAGAATCCCGGCCGCGCCGAGCGCAGCCCCCGCGCCGAGGACCCAGAGCGGGTGCACGCGAGTGGCGAATAGCAGCAACGCGCCGGCAGCAGTCATGGTGGCGTCGCCGAGCGAGACAGCGGTAGCAGTCGACAGTACGACCGCGGCGGCAACCACCAGGCCGGCGGTGACCGGCATCAGCCCCGCCTGGACCAACAGCCGCCAGGGCCGATCGCGGAAGCGGTGCCAGGCGCCGGACATCAGCCAGGTCAGCAGCGCGCATGGCCCCCGCGGAACCGGCTGCCGACGGCGGTGGCGAAATTAACGATGTTGGGGCCGGAAAGGAATTGGCACAGGCCGAGCAGGTCGGTGAATTCGGCCGGGGTGAGCCAGCGGCGCTGTTCCACCACCATGCGACGCGCCCAGGGTAGAACGCCGCCGAAGCCGATGATGCCGATCGACAGCAAGCCGCGGAATGGTTCCCCCACGGTGGGCACGGCCGGGCCGTCAGACATCGGGCGTTCCCTCACAGGAACGCCCGGTATTTAATTGATATTGCAGCAAAATGTGTGCATCAACCTTCCGCGGTCAGGCTCGCCATCGCCGCCGCCACACCGCCGGGGGCATGGGGCACGCCGTTGAGCTTCAACGCCATTTCGACCGCCGCCAGCGTGCCGAGGATCATCGGCTCGTTGAGATCGCCGAGATGGCCGATGCGGAAAACCTTGCCGCCGAGCTTGGACAGGCCGCCGCCGAGGGAGACGTTGAAGCGCTGCATCGTGGTCTTGCGGATCATCTCGGCGTCGAAGCCCTCGGGCATCAGCACGGCGGTAACGCTGTCGGATTCCCGCGTGGGATTGGCGCAGAAAAGCTGCGGGCCGTTATTGCCCGACCAGTGGCGCACGCAGGCGCGCACCGCGCGAGCCAGGCGGGTGTGGCGGGCGAACACGTTCTCCAGCCCTTCCTCCTCGATCAGCCGGATTGATTCGCGCAGGCCGAAGAACTGGTTGGTCGGCACGGTGCCGATGAAGCTGCGCTGCTTGCGCGCGGCCATTGTCTTCCAGTTGAGATAGTGTTTCGGCAGGGTGGAGGTCTCGGAAGCCTTCATCGCCTTGTCGGAAACGCCGGTGAAGGCCATGCCGGTGGGCATCATCAAACCCTTCTGGCTGCCGCCGACGACGACGTCGATGTGCCACTCGTCCATGCGCAAATCCATGCAGCCGAGCGAGGAGATGGTGTCGACCATCAGCAATGCCGGGTGGCCGGCAGCGTCGATGGCGGCGCGGATCTGGTCGATCGGCAGGGACATGCCGGTGGAGGTCTCGTTCTGAACCGCGCAGACCGCCTTGATCTTGCCCGCGGTATCGGCGCGCAGGGCGGCTTCCAGCGCGCTCATCTCGATACCCATGCGCCAGTCGCATTCAAGCTTCTGCACGACCAGGCCGAGATCGGCGGCCATGCTTCCCCAGGAGGCCGAAAAGGCGCCGGTCTCCGGGATCAACACGGTGTCGCCCGCGCACAGGGTGTTGACCAGGGCGGCTTCCCAGGCCGCGTGGCCGGAGCCGGTGTACATGAACATATGCTGCGTGGTCTTCATCACCCGCAGCACGCCCTCCCAGCACGCGTCGTACATCTTCATGAAATCGGGATCGTGGAAGTCCACCGCCACGTGGCCGATGGCGTGCAGGATCGAATCGGGGATGTTGGTCGGGCCGGGGTTGGCGAAGAAAAGGCGGCCGCGGGCCTTGCGCGTGGCCGGGGCGTCCATGACCGCGTCCATAGCGGGGATCTTGTCCATAGCGGGCGTTCTCCATATCCAGCGATTGTTGCGACCGCATCGGCGGACTCGCGCCGGGGCCGGGAAAGCGCGCGTACCCTACGCTCGGCAGGCGCGCCGCGAAAGCCGCATCCCGGGCATGGGAGGCTTCCGTCAACCGAAACGCGCGGCGTATGCCTCCGGCTTGAACCCCACCAGCAATCGGCCCGCCCCTTCCAACACCGGGCGCTTGATCATGCTGGGCTGGGCAAGCATCAGGGCGATCGCACGGTCGGCATCGAGGTCGGCGCGCGCGTCCGCCGGCAGTTTGCGGAAGGTGGTTCCGGCGCGGTTCAGCAGCACCTCCCACCCCACCTCCTCCACCCATTCGCGCAAAACGGCCGCGTCGATACCGGCGGTTTTGTAATCGTGGAAGCGGTGCGCCACGCCATGTGCATCGAGCCAGGCGCGCGCCTTCTTCATGGTGTCGCAGTTCTTGATGCCGTAGATCGCCACCGTGCCGGCCATGGCTCGTCCCCAATGCTGACATGAACCGGCAGAAGTGGCCGCCGGCTTGCCCTGCATGGCTACCGCCCCGTAGGCTTATCGGCAAATCGATCAGGAGCACCCGTATGGCCCGCCTCGGCTTCGGCGCCTTTCTCGCCCCTCACCACCCGGTGATCGAGCATCCGATGCTCCAGTTCCGCCGCGACATCGACCTGGTCGCGCACCTCGACAAGCTGGGCTACGACGAGTTCTGGTGCGGCGAGCATCATTCGTCGGGCTGGGAAATGATCGCCTCGCCGGAGATGTTCCTGGCCGCCGCGGCCGAGCGCACCGGGCGGATCAAGCTGGGCACCGGCGTGGTGTCGCTGCCCTATCACCACCCGTTCAACGTGGCGCAGCGCATCGTGCAGCTGGACTGGATGTGCGGCGGGCGGGCGATTTTCGGCTCCGGCCCGGGCGCCCTGGCGTCGGACGCGCATGTGCTGGGCATCGACCCGATGGTGCAGCGCCCCCGCCAGGACGAAGCGATCGGCGTCATCAAGCGGCTGATGAAGGGCGAGCGCGTCACTTACAAGAGCGAATGGTTCGAGCTGAACGACGCGGCGTTGCAGCTGCTGCCGATGCAGGAGGATATGGAGTTCGTCGTCGCCTCGCAGATCTCGCCGTCGGGGATGACGCTGGCCGGCAAATACGGCGCGGGGGTGATCTCGATCGGATCGCTGTCGAGCCAGGGGCTGACGGCGCTGCCGACGCAATGGGGCTTTGCCGAGGAATCGGCGAGAAAGCACGGCCAGACCGTCGACCGGAAGAACTGGCGCGTGCTGCTGAGCTGGCACATCGCCGAGACGCGCGAGGAAGCGCGGCGCCAGGCCGGACCGGGGCTGCTGCGCCACCACAACGAATACATCCACGGCACGCTGCAGAACCCCGGCACCAAGCCGCCGTTCAGCGACCCCGATCAGGCGGTGGACAAGACCGCCTTCGGCGCCGGCGCGGTGGCCACCATCGGCACGCCGGACGACCTGGTGGCGAAGATCAAGAGCGTGCTGGCGGCCAGCGGCGGCTTCGGCACGGTGATCGGGTTCGTGCACGATTGGGCCAGCCCGGAGAACACGATGCGCTCGTGGGACATGGTGGCGCGCTACGTGGTGCCGGAGATCAACGGCTACCTGGCGGAACTGCGCAAATCACGCGATTTCGTGGCCAACAACCGCGAGTACTTCGACCGCTCCAAGCAGGCGATCCTGGCCAATATCGAAACCAACGAGGCGGCGAAGGAAGCGCTGAAACACACCAGTTCGCCACGCATCGCGGCATCCGCGTCCAACGTGCCCGATTTCGGCAAGGGCCGCGCCGCGGAGGACTAGTATCAACCGCGAGGAATAACGACCGATCCAGCAAAGGCAAGGCCAAGGCTCTGCCATTGCGGCGCGAAGCCGCACCGCAGCGATCCGCGAAAGGCCGAGGGCCTTTGGAAACCCGCTTCTTAATACCAATCACTGTTTGG
>JBBQOT010000373.1:0-4066 GCA_038331165.1 Acetobacterales bacterium | reverse complement strand
CGACGCCGGCACGGTGATCATCGCCGAGACCTATGCCGCCGGCGAAGCCCCCATCCCCGGCGCCAACCGCGACGCGTTGGTCGAGGGATTGCGCGCCCGCGGCCACCGCAGCGTGGTGCCGCTGCCAGGGCCTGAACACCTGGCCGAGATGGTGCACGCCATCGCCAAGCCCGGCGATTTCGTCGTCTGCCTTGGCGCCGGCAACATCACCCAGTGGGCCGCGGCACTGCCGGGCGAACTCGCCAAGCTGCAGGCCGGTCAAAAGCTGCGCGCCAGTGGTGCCGCATGATGGTCATGGAACGCGACCCCGTCGCCGAGGCGGCCGGCAAATTGCGCGGTCGCGCCCAGGCGAACGCCCCGCTCGGCCCGACCACCTGGTTCCGCGTCGGCGGTGCTGCGGAATGGCTGGTGCGCCCGACCGACGCCGACGACCTCGCCGCCTTTCTCGCCGCCCTGCCCGACCACGTGCCGGTGGTGGCGATCGGCGCCGCGTCAAACCTGATCGTGCGCGACGGCGGCGTGCGTGGCGTGGTGGTGCGGCTGGCCCGCGGCTTCGGCGCCATCGAGATCGACGGCCACGGCGTGATCGCCGGCGCCGCGGCACTCGATGTCACCGTGGCCGAGCATGCCGCGGCCGCCGGCCTGGCCGGGATCGAGTTCCTGTCCGGCATTCCCGGCAGCATCGGCGGCGCCACCGCGCCGCACGCCGGCGCCTACGGCAGCGACATCGCCGCCGGCCCGGCGTGCGCCGAGATCGTCACGCGGGATGGGCAATTGCTGCGGTTGCCAGCACAGAAGCTGGCACTGTCGTACCGCCACGCAGCCCTGCCCCCCGGTGCCGTCGTGGTGCGCGCCCGCCTGCGCGCCCTGCCGGGCGAGCCCGCCATCATCGCCGCCCGCATGGCCGCGATCCGCGCGGCGCGCGAGGCCAGCCAGCCGGTGCGCGCCCGCACCGGCGGCTCCACCTTCCGCAACCCGACCGCCGCCGAAAGCAGCCTCAAGGCGTGGGAGCTGATCGACGCCGCCGGCGGCCGTGGCCTCAGCCTCGGCGGCGCCCAGGTCAGCGAGAAGCACTGCAACTTCCTGATCAACACCGGCACTGCCACCGCCGCCGACATCGAGGGCCTGGGCGAGACAGTCCGCGCCCGCGTCCGCGCCATGAGCGGCGTGGAACTGCACTGGGAAATCCGCCGCATCGGCGCGCCGGCACCGGAGACATCGCCATGACCCGGGTCGCGGTCCTCTACGGTGGCATGTCGGCGGAGCGCGAGGTGAGCCTGTCCAGCGGCCGCCAGGTGATCATCGCCCTGCGCGAAGCCGGCTACGACGTGGTCCCGGTCGAAGTCGGCAGCGATCTCGGCGCGGTGCTGCGCGCCCTCGACCCGCGCCCCGATGCCGTATTCAACGCGCTGCACGGCCGCTTCGGCGAGGATGGCGCGATCCAGGGCGTGCTCGACTGGCTGGGCATCCCGTATACCCATTCCGGCGTGCGTGCCTCGGCACTCGCCATGGACAAGGCGGCGGCCAAGGCGGTCTTTGCCGCTGCCGGCCTGCCGGTCGCCCACGGCCATGTCGTGGACATCGCCGCATTGGAACACGCCGACCCGATGCCGCTGCCCTACGTGATCAAGCCGATCAACGAGGGCAGCTCGGTCGGGGTCGAAATCATGCGTGACGGCGCCAACAGCCGCGCCGCCGTTGCCGCCGCCTGGAGCTTCGGCCCCACGGCACTGGTCGAGGAATACATCCCCGGCCGCGAGCTGACCGTGGCGGTGATGGGCGAGCGCGCCCTGGCGGTCACCGAGATCTCGGCCGCGCACGGAGATTTCTATGACTACGAGGCGAAATACGCCGATGGCGGCTCGCGCCACGTCATTCCCGCCCCGGTGCATCCCGATGTCTACGCCCGCGCGCTCGACGTGGCGCTGGCTGCCCATCGCGCCCTCGGCTGCCGCGGCGCCACGCGCAGCGACTTCCGCTACGACGACACCGCCGGCGAGCCGGGCCGGCTGGTGCTGCTGGAGGTGAACACCCAACCGGGGCTGACACCCACCTCGCTGCTGCCGGAACAGGCGGCGCATCTGGGCATGAGCTTCCCGCAGCTCTGCGCCTGGATGGTGGAGAACGCCGCATGTCGCGTGTGAGGGGACGCGGCGTCGCGTCGCCGCCACCGCGAATGCAGGGTCGGCCGGGGCGGTGGAAGCTGCTGTGGCGAAACCAGCGCCGGCGGCTGCGCTCGGCCGCCCTGCTGGCCGGCGTGGCGGGGATATTCCTGGGCGGGCTTTACGGCATCCAGGCGCTGGGCGACGGCACCAGCCTGCGTGAGCGGGTCGGCGATGTCGCCGCCAGCCTGGGACTGCGGGTCAACAATGTGGTGATCAAAGGTCGCAGCAAGACGCCGGAGGTGATGCTGCGCGCAGCATTGGGCATCCGCCCGGGCGAGCCGATCCTGTCCTACTCGCTGTCCGAGGCGCGCCAGCGTCTGGAGAGCATCAAGTGGGTGGAAACCGCAACGGTCGAGCGCCGCCTGCCGGGCACCATCGTGGTGCGGCTGGTCGAGCGCCGGCCCTATGCGGTGTGGCAGACCGAGGGAAAATTCCTGCTGGTCGATCGCGACGGCGATGTGGTGGCCGAGTCTGATGTCGCCGCGTTCTACGGCCAGTTGCCGCTTGTGGTCGGCCCCGGCGCGCCGGCCGCTGCGGCGGCGCTGATGGAGCTTCTGGCCGCCCAGCCCGAACTGCAGAAGCGCCTGGTCGCCGCGGTGCGGGTGGGCGAGCGGCGCTGGAACCTGCGCATGAGCAACGGCGCCGACGTGATGCTGCCCGAAGGCGCCGAGGCGCCGGCGCTGGCCCGGCTTGCGGAGTTGCAGGCCAGTCAATCGTTGCTCGACCGGCCGCTGGCGGTGGTCGACCTGCGCCTGCCCGACCGGCTGGTGGTGCGCCCGCAAACCGAGCCGAAACCCCCTATTCTGGGCCGAAAGACATGAACGACATGTCGCGCCGCACTCTGGTCCCGCCCGAATTGTCGGACGACCGCGACGACCCGCCGCACCGCCGCGGCCGCCAGTCGGGCCCGTTCGGGGTGCTCGACATCGGCACAACCAAGATCGTCTGCGTAATCGGCCGCGCCGAATCCGATGGCACGCTCCGGGTACTGGGATTCGGCTGGCAGAAGGGCCGCGGGGTGCGCGGCGGCGGCATCGTCGACATCGAGGAGGCCGAGCGCGCCATCCGCGCCGCGGTCGGCCAGGCCGAGGAAGAGGCCGGGCTGCGCCTGACCAAAGTGACCGTGAACCTGTCGTGCGGCCAGCCCGAGAGCCGGCTGTTCAACGTGCAATGGCCGGTCGGCGGCCGCTCGGTGACCGAGGTCGATATCCGAAAAATCCTGCAGGAGGGGCGCGGCCGCGCGGCCAGCCCTGGGCGCAGCATCGTCCACATCCTGCCGATGGCCTTCTCGGCCGACGACGCCCAGGGCGTGCGCGACCCGCGCGGGCTGCACTGCGAGCAACTGATCGGCCGGTTGCACGTGGTCGATGCCGGCACCACGGCGCTGCGCACCCTGGATGCCTCGCTGGCGCGCTGCGACCTGGAAATGGGCGACCTGGTCTCGGCACCGATGGCGGCGGGCATCGCGACACTGGTCGAGGACGAGAAACTGCTGGGGTCAACGGTGCTCGACATGGGCGGCGGCACCACCGGCATGGCGGTGTTCGCCGAAAACCATCTGCTGCACACCGAACAGCTTCCGCTGGGCGGGCTGCATGTCACGCGCGACATCGCCAGCGTGCTGTCGACCACGGTGACCGCCGCCGAGCGGCTCAAGACGCTGTGGGGCAGCGCACTGGTCAGCCCCGACGACGAGCGCGAGATTCTGCCGGTGCCGCTGGTCGGCGAGGACGAGCACCAGATCGCCAAGGTGCCGCGCAGCATGATCGTCAACATTATCCGCCCGCGGCTGGAGGAAACCTTCGAACTGGTGCGCGAACGCCTGGAACAGGCGGGCGTGGACCGCGAATCCGGATCGCGAGTCGTGCTGACCGGCGGTGCCAGCCAGTTGATCGGCGCGC
>JBBQOT010000372.1:0-4070 GCA_038331165.1 Acetobacterales bacterium | reverse complement strand
GCTCCATGGGAGGAGGGAAGGAAGAGTTCTTTTTTGAAAAAAAGAACCAAAAAACTTTCATCCCTCAGAAGGAGACAAAGAGGGCGTTCCTTCGCTCGCCGCATCCTAAAGATCAGCGCAGTAGCCCTTGAGGAAGCCTTTTACGGCATCCGCCATGTCCGGACGCTTCAGGGCGAAGGCGATCTGCGCTTCCAGGAAGCCAATCTTGTCGCCGCAGTCGAAGCGGCGGCCCTCGTAGCGCAGGCCGTGGAACGGCACCTGGCCGATCATCTTGGCCATCGCGTCGGTCAGCTGCACCTCGTTGCCCGCGCCGCGCTGCATCATCGACAGATAGTCGAGCACCTTGGGCGACAGGATGTAGCGCCCGATGATCGACAGGTTCGACGGCGCGTCCTCGGGTTTCGGCTTTTCCACCAGCCCCTTCACCTCGACCAGGCGCCCGTCATCGGCACCGATGTCCAGAATGCCATAGCGGCTGGTGTGCTCGCGCGGCACCTCGGTCACCGCCACCACGCAGCCACCGGTCTGGTGATAGGCATCGGCGAGCTGGCCCATGCACGGCGTTTCCGACAGCACCAAATCGTCCGGCAGCAGAATGGCAAACGGGTCGTCGCCGATGAAGGCGCGGGCGCACCAGATGGCATGGCCGAGGCCCAGCGGCTCCTGCTGGCGCACCGTCACCATGGCGCCGGGCGGCAGCTGCCATGAGCGCAGGTTGCGCAGATCGGCCTCCTTGCCGCGCTGGCGCAGGGTGGCCTCCAGTTCGAAGGCGATGTCGAAATGCTCCACGATGGCGGTCTTGCCGCGGCCGGTGACCAGGCAGAACTGGTCGATGCCGGCGGCGCGCGCCTCCTCCACTGCGTACTGGATCAGCGGCTTGTCGACCACCGGCAGCATCTCCTTGGCCATCGCCTTGGTGGCCGGCAGGAAGCGCGTGCCGAGCCCGGCGACGGGCAAGACGGCCTTGCGGAGCGGCTTGGTCACGGGTGGTTTCCCTTCGATGATGGTCCGGCGAGGCAATGCCATGCCCTATTGGCGGGATTGTGGCAGAGGCTCAAGCCCCGCACGGCCTTGCGCCGCAAACTGTGTAGCCCACTGATCACCCCAGCAGCACGTCCCGCGCCTGGTTGATCCGCGCCGCCAGCCAGTCCGACCCGCCGCGGTCGGGGTGCGCCGCCTGCATAAGCCGCCGATGGGCCGCCCGAACCTCCGCGACGCTGGCGTCGGGGCGCACCCCGAGGATCTCGCCGGCCTCCTCGCGCGTCATGCCCCCGCGCGGCGGCGGCCGGAAGAACCCGCCCGGCCCGGGCGCGCCCCCAGGCGGCCGGCGCTGCGCGATCCAGCTCCACACCATCGGCCCCAGGAAGATCAGCGCACTCAGTGCGATCGCCCCGCGCCCGGTGAAAAACAGCAAGGCGGCCAGCAGCACGCCGCCGATCGCCCCCGCCCAGATCAGCGCCGCCTTCACGGTGGCAACCTTGGCGCGGCTGAACATGCCCAGCACGGCGAGCAGGGTCACCAGCGACGCCAGGCCCAGCAGCAGCGTGATCATTCTCTCATCCCGCTGGCTGCCGCGCCCGTAGCGCCTGTGCCTCGATGGCGGCGATCGCACTGACGTTGACGATGCCGCGCGCGGTCACGCTGGGCACCACCACATGGATCGGCTTGCTCATCCCCAGCAGCATCGGCCCCACCGGCAGCGCATCGGCCGCTGCCTTCAGCAGGTTGAAGGCGATGTTGGCGGCATCCAGGCTGGGCATGATCAACAGGTTGGCGGTGCCGGTCAGCCGGCTGTCGGGCACCGCTCGGTTGCGGATCGTCTCCACCAAGGCGGCGTCTGCGTGCATCTCGCCATCGACCTCCAACTCCGGCGCGCGCGCGCGGATCAGCGCCAACGCCTGGCGCATGCGCCGCGCCGAGGGGGCGTTGGAGCCGCCGAAATTGGAGTGCGACAGCAATGCCGCCTTCGGCACAATGCCGAAGCTGCGCACCGTCTCGGCCGCCAGCAGGGTCATCTCGGCCAACTGCTCCGGCGTCGGGTCGGTGTTGACGTAGGTATCGGCGATGAACAGCGCCCCCGCCGGCAGGATCAGGCAGGACAGCGCGTACAGTCGGCTGACCTCGGGCCGGCGCGGGATGATCGGGATGATGTACTGCATGTGCCGCCACCAATCGCCGCTGCCGCCGCAAATCGCGGCATCGACGATCCCTGCATGCAGCAACATGGCGGCCGCCACCGTCGGCCGGTTGCCCAGCCGCCGCGCCGCGGCATCCGGCGGCGCACCGCGCCGTCCCACCAGGCGCTGGTACTCCGCCACCAACGGCGCGAACACCGCCGTGTCGGCCGCTGGGTCGAGGATGCGCACGGTCTCGTCCAGGTCCATGCGCAGCCCCATCTCGGCCACGCGGCGCGCGATCACCTCGCGCCGCCCGATCAGGATCGGCGCGGCGATGCCGTCATCGACCAGCGTCTGTACTGCGCGCAGGGTGCGCTCGTCCTCGCCCTCGGCATAGGCGATGCGGGCCGGGTGCGCCTTGGCTGCCTCGAACACCGGGCGCATCAGCTGGCCCGAGCGGAACACGAAGCGTTCCAGCTCGGCCGCATATGCCGCGAAATCGGCAATCGGCCGCCGCGCCACCCCGCTCTCCATCGCCGCGCGGGCGACCGCCGGGGCGATTTGCAGGATCAGGCGCGGGTCGAATGGCTTGGGTATGATGTAGTCGGCGCCAAACACCGGCGCCGCCCCGCCATAGGCCGCGGCTACCACCTCACTGGCCTCCGCGCGGGCCAATTCGGCGATCGCCTCCACCGCGGCCAGCTTCATCGCCTCATTGATGGTCGTCGCCCCCACATCCAGCGCACCGCGGAAGATGACCGGGAAGCACAGCACGTTGTTCACCTGGTTGGGGTAGTCGCTGCGCCCGGTGGCAACGATGGCGTCGGGCCGCGCCTGCCTCACATCCTCGGGCAGAATTTCCGGCTCGGGATTGGCCAGCGCCAGGATCAGCGGCTTTGCCCCAAGCTTGCCCAGCCACTCGGCCTTCAGCACGCGCGGCGCCGAAAGCCCCATGAAGATGTCGGCCCCATCCAGCACCTGGTCCAGCGTGCGCGCATCGGTGCGCCGCGCATACGGCCGCATCCGCTCGTCCAGCCCCTCGCGGTCGGCGTGCACCACGCCCTTAATGTCGGTCAGCGTGACGTTTTCCGCTTGCAGCCCCATCGCCACCAGCAGATCGACGCAGGCCAGCGCCGCCGCCCCGGCACCGGAGGTGACCAGCTTCACGTCGAACAGCACCTTTCCCTGCACCAGCAATGCGTTGCGCACCGCGGCGGCCACCGTGATCGCGGTGCCGTGCTGATCGTCGTGGAACACCGGAATGCCCATCCGCGCCCGCAGCTTCGCCTCGATGTAGAAGCACTCCGGCGCCTTGATGTCCTCCAGGTTGATCGCGCCGAACGTCGGCTCCAACGCGGCAACCACGTCGCAGAACCGGTCGGGGTCGGTCTCGTCCACCTCGATGTCGAACACGTCGATGCCGGCGAACTTCTTGAACAGGACCGCCTTGCCCTCCATCACCGGCTTGCCGGCCAGCGCCCCGATATTACCCAGCCCCAGCACCGCGGTGCCGTTCGAAATCACACCCACCAGATTGCCCCGCGCGGTGTAGAGATAGGCGTCGTCAGGGTTGGCCACAATCGCCTCGCACGCCGCCGCCACCCCGGGCGAATAGGCCAACGCCAAGTCGCGCTGCGTCGCCATGCGCTTGGTCGGCTCAATCGCCAGCTTCCCCGGCCGCGGCAACCGGTGGTAATCCAGCGCCGCGCGGCGGAAATCGTCGTCCATGTCACGGTCCCGGTCTGCGGCCCCCACCATCGCGGTGCCGCCCTTGGGATGCAACCGCCGCGCGGCCGGCACGATGCAATCGTCGTGGGCACCCCAAAGGCGCGAAGACTGGGCAGAAAAGTTAAGGCCAGGGCTTTGCCGTTGCGGCGCGAAGCCGCACCGCAGGGACCCACCAAAGGCCGGCGGCTTTTGGAAACCCACTTCTTTTGAATGATGAGGTCCAGG
>JBBQOT010000371.1:0-4071 GCA_038331165.1 Acetobacterales bacterium | reverse complement strand
CGCCCGGCGTCCGCGCGGGATCATGCGGATTGGTCGTCGGCCCCGCCACCATATCGGCGAACTCGGTGGTCACCGCCTTGCCCACAATCACCGCGCCGGCCCGCCGCAGCGCGTACGCCGCCGCCGAATCCCGCCCGCCATGCTTGCCCGCGAAGATCGGCGAGCCAAACCCGGTCGGCATATCGGCCGTCTCGATGATGTCCTTCAGCGCCACCGGCATCCCGTCGATCGGCGACAACGCGCCGCCCGCCTGATAGCGCGCCGAGGCGGCATCCGCGGTCCGCCGCGCCCCCTCGGCATCAACCGTCGCAAACGCCCGCACCACCGGCTCACGCGCCTCGATCCGCTCCAGACAGGCCTCCAGCAGCGCCCGCGGCGACCCCTCACCGGCGGCAAAGCCAGCCCGAAGCGAAGCAAATACACGCATCTCAGCCTCCGTGTTGCCCGGCCACGCTAGCCGCCCGCGCCGCCTCGCGCCAGTTGACTCCGCCCCGCCCCACCCCGCAGCATTCCCCCAAGCTGACATCACGGGAGATACCGCCATGGCTGCACCGGCAATGGGCTGGAACGAATGGGCCAGCCACGACGCCACCGCCCTCGCCGCCCTGGTGCGCAAAGGCGAGCTCAGCCCCGCCCAGATCGCCGCCCAGGTCGCCGAAGGCGTCGCCCGCGTCGACCCCAAGCTCAACGCCATCCTCGGCCTGTTCCCCGACGTGCTCGCCAACCCCGACACCGACCGCCCCAACAAGGCCGGCGTGCTCTACGGCGTGCCCATCTTCATCAAGGATCTCGGCCAGGCCATGGCCGGCCGCACCCAGGAAAGCGGCTCCCGCCTCTGGCAAGGCTTCGTGCCGCAAGCCAACGACCCGCTGATCGACAACGCGCTCGCCACCGGCCTCATCCCACTCGGCCGCTCCACCTCGCCCGAATTCGGCATGACCTTCGATACCGCCACCGAGTATCTCGGCCACGTCAAGGTCACCCGCAACCCCTACAACCCCGCCCACACCCCCGGCGGCTCCTCAGGCGGCTCAGCCGCCATGGTCGCCGCCGGCGTCACCCCGATCAGCCTGTCGTCGGATGGCGGCGGCTCCACCCGCATCCCCGCCAGCTTCTGCGGCCTGGTCGGGCTGAAAGCCACCCGCGGCCGCGTGCCCCGGGCACTCAACCAGAGCGAATACATGGCCCGCATCGCCATCGACGGCGTGCTCACCCGCACCGTGCGCGACACCGCCGCCGCCTATGAAACCCTCAGCCGCGTGCCCAACGGCGGCAGCTTCATGCCGATCCGCGCCACCAGGCACGGCTTCCTCGCATCCCTCACCATCGACCCCGGCCGCCTGCGCGTCGGCCTGTCCACCGGCACCTGGGGCCGCACCACCCAAACCGACCCGCAAATCGCCGCCCGCGTCCGCGAGGTCGGCCTGCTCATGCAATCCCTCGGCCACCACGTCGAGGAAATCGGCGACGCCGGCATCTGCGACTGGGAGGTGATGTGGCGCGGCTACATCACCCAATGGATCGGCAGCCGCGCCGGCTTCGTCGCCATGGCGCGCGACCGCGGCGTCGAAATCCAGGAGCTCAACCGCTACCTCTGCCGCATGACCTTCCGCCACTTCCAGGCGCACAGCCGCTACGACAAGTTCGACGTCTTCGCCATGATGGCCGCCAACAACACCACCACCCGCAGCTTCGGCCGCCTCATGGACCGCTACGACCTCCTCCTCACCCCCACCCTCGCCGTGCGCGTTCCCGCCGCCAACGGCCCCTACTCCCTGCTCGCCGACGAAGAAATCGACCCCTGGGTCGAACGCCTCGCCAATGCCTGCCGCTACACCATGCCCGGCAACGAAACCGGCATGCCGGCCATCTCCCTCCCCGCCGGCCTCGACAGCGAAGGCCTGCCGATCGGCGTGCAGGTGCACGGCAACTTCGCCTGCGAGGATGTGCTGATCCAGGTGGCCGCACAAATCGAGCGGGGCAAGCCGGATTGGTTCGGCGCACGCCCGGCAATCCATGTCGCGGACTGATGCCAAGCCCCGAAGATATTGACACGAAATAAGGTAAGGCCAGGGCTTTGCCCTGGACCCACCAAAGGCCGACGGCCGTTGGTAACCCCTTTATAATCATATATTTAAGGTCCTGGGGCTGGGCCCCTGGCGGGTCTGGGCAGAGCCCAGCCTCCCTTATCCTAGTGCCTATGGGGCAAAGCCCTGGCCTTGCCCTTGTCTACAGTTCAATCATCAGCCCGCTCGGCATGAGACGACCTCTGACGCCCAGAACCGGAGGGATTTGACAATTTCCCGCCAAATAGTGTCCTATTGAATCCTATTCCACGCAATCTTATGCGTGAATTGGCGGGAAGCTCCATGCGACGGATCGTACTCGCTTTTGCCCTGGTCCTTCTGGCCCCTGCCGCCCGGGCGCAGGCGCCGCTGGTGGCACAGGGTTGCCTGGGCTGCCATGGGCCGGGCGGCAGCGGCGCGGCCTCGGTGGCGGGGATTGCCGGCCGGCCGGCGGCCGAACTCGCCGCGGCGCTGCTCGGCTTTCGCGCCAACGAGCGGCCCGGCACGATCATGGGCCGCATCGCCCGCGGCTATACCGATGCCGAGATCGCGGCCCTCGCGGCGCATTTCGCCGCCTTGCCACCAGGAGAAGCGCGATGAGCCCTTCCCCAACCCGCCGTCGGTTCCTGGCCGCGGCCGGGGCGGCGCTGGCGCTGCCCGCAATGGCGCGCGCCCAGGGCAGCACCCCGGCAAACGCCCGGCTGGTGGTGGTCGGTGGCGGCTTCGGCGGCGCCTCGGCGGCGCGCTTTGCCCGCATCGCCTATCCCTGGCTGGACGTGACGGTGATCGAGCCGCAGCACAGCGTCGTCACCTGCCCCTATGGCAACCTGGTGCTGGCCGGCACGCGCGGCATCGACGACATCACCCATTCCTATGACGGGCTGCGCGCCCGCGGTGTGCGCGTTGTCCACGACTGGGTCGACGGCATCGACCCGGTGGCCCGGTCGCTGCGGCTGCGCACCGGCGCCACCCTGGGCTACGACCGGATGATCCTGTCGCCGGGCATCGCGCTGCGCTGGGGGGCGATCGAGGGCTACGACGAAGCGGCGGCGCAGGCGATGCCGCATGCCTGGGTGCCCGGCGACGGCGCGCAGACGCGGCTATTGCGCCGGCAACTGGAGGCAATGGAGGATGGCGGAGTGGTCGGCATCGCCATCCCCGGCAATCCGTTCCGCTGCCCGCCGGGGCCGTATGAGCGGATCAGCATGATCGCGCATTACCTCAAGCAGCATAAGCCGCGTTCGAAGGTGCTGGCGCTGGACGCCAAGGATTCGTTCAGCAAACAAACGCTGTTCCAGGACGGCTGGAAGCAGCTGTACGGCGACATGATCGAATGGGTGCCGCTGTCCAAGGACGGTCGGGTGGTGCGGGTGGACGTGGCTGCGCGCACGCTGGAGACCGAGTTCGGCACGCGGCACAAGGTGGCGGTGGCCAATATCATCCCGCCGCAATCGGCGGCGCGCATCGCCATCGATGCCGGGCTGGCCGATGCCTCCGGCTGGGTGCCGGTGAACCCGCGCAGCTTCGAGGCGCGGGCGGCGCCGGGCATTCATGTGGTGGGCGACGCCAACATCGGCGCCCCGATGCCCAAAAGCGCCTTCGTCGCCAACAACACCGCCAAGCAGGCGGTGGCCAGCGCGGCGGCGCTGCTGCGCGGCGCGGCGGTGCCGGAGGGGGTGTATTTCAACACCTGCTACAGCCATGTCGGCGCCGAGTATGGCATCTCGGTGGTGGGCATCTTCCGGCCCACCGACACCGGCATCGTCGAGGTGGCGAATTCCGGCGGGGTGTCGCCACGCGGCGACCTGGCGGAGCAGCGGCGGTTCGAGGCACTGTATGCCGATGCTTGGTACCGCAGCATCACCGAGGATAGTTTAGGATGAGCGAGGCGAGGCGGATGGGCACGCGGCGGCGGGTGCTGGCAGGCGCGGTCGCGCTGGTGCTGCTGCCGGGGCGGGGGGGCGCCGAGACGCCGGCGTTGGCGGCGGCGATGCGCGAGGCGGTG
>JBBQOT010000370.1:0-4082 GCA_038331165.1 Acetobacterales bacterium | reverse complement strand
TCGCCGGTTTCGTACATGTCGATATGCGGGTATTCGCGATAGCCGATATAGGCGACATCGGGCTGGATCATGCGCTGGGTGATGTGGCCGTGCAGGTCCAGCGTGACCACGATCGGCAGGCCCTTCGGCAACACCGCGCGCACGCGCTCCAGGATTTCCGATTCCGAATCCGGCTCGTCGTCCACCACCATCGCGCCATGCAGTGCGAGCAGCACGCCGTCGAGCGGGCCGGCATTGGCAATTCCGTCGACGAGCGGCTGCACCAGGGCCTCGAAACAGGCGCGGGTGAGCGGGCCGCTGGCCAGGGCGAAGGCGGCGAGCAGCGGCACCGGCGTGGCGCCGGCGGCGCGGAGGACGTCGAGATAGGCCGGGATCTCGGTGCGCTGGGCGCCGAACTTCGTCAGCAATTCGTCGCCGTGCCAAATATATTGGTCACGGAATGTCTCCAACGTGGTGCTGAACGGCACGAAGCTGTTGGTTTCCTGCTTCAGCTCCGCGATGGCGATGCGCATGGTGTCTTCCCCTGGGCGACGCGGGGGAGCATAGGCGTGCGATCGCGGACATAGAAGGAGCCAGCGATGACCGACGCCGAACTTGCCGCCGTGCTGCGCGATGCCGTTGCCGCCAGGGGAATGTCGCCCGGTACGGCGCGCAAGCGGCGCGGCAAGCCCGGCGTGACCCTGCTGTGGCTGCGTCCGGAGCCGGTTACATTGCGCGCCAACGCGGCGCGCGGCACGCTGTTGCTGGAGGATTATCTGCCCTTCGTCGTGCCCGGCGGCCGGCTGCATCGCCGCGTGAAGGCGTTCCTCGCCGAGCGCCACGCCGATGCGCTCTGCCTCAGCCGTAACGGCAACCTCACCCTCGGCCTGCCGGCCAATGGCGACTGGAATGGCACGCTTCCGCGGCTGCTGGCCGTAGCACAGAGCCTTCAAGCGATGTTGCAGGTGGAATGGCCGGACTACGCCACGGGCACATTCGCGAAGCCGCTGGTCTGATGCGGAGCGGACTGGTGATCGATACCAGTCGCCAGAATTGACGACCGATCCCGGGCAAGCGTGGGACGCCGCCCCACACTCCGCCAGGTCCCGAGCGCGCCTTCGCGCGACGGGCCGAGCCCCTGGACTTCATATGATTGAAATAATACCAATTACTGTTTGGGATGACCCATGGCCAAGGAAGGCCAGGGCGTCGCCCTGGACCCACCAGGGGCCAAGCCCCTGGACCTTAATACTAGGAAAAATAAATAGGTTTCCAAAGGTCGCCGGCTTTTTTAAACCCGATAATATGAGGTCCAGGGGCTCGGCCCCTGGCGGGTCCAGGGCAGCGCCCTGGCCTTGCTTGACGGTACGTCAAAATCACAGCCCACGAGCATAGGCCGCCGGGGCCATCCGCGGCGACAGTTTTTCATCCCGCCTTGCGCCCGCAAGCCACTCTGGCTATGCCCTGTGTGCAGTGCAGCATGAGAACGGGATAGCCATATGGCACTGGGCAGCAAGGCGTTGGGCGAGCCGGTCAAGCGCGAGCCGATGCACACGCGTCGCATCGAAGTGCAGGGCTTTCTGCGCGAGGACGGGTTGCTCGACGTCGATGCGCGGCTGGTCGACACCAAGCCTTACACCTTCGCCAACGACGAAAGCGGCGAGATCCCCGCCGGCCGGCCGCTCCACGAAATGCTGGTACGCATCACGGTGGACGAGAAACTGGTGATCGTCAGCTGTGAGGCGGTGACCCTGCACAGCCCCTACGGCGCATGCGGCGGCGGGGCCGAGAACATGGGCGTCCTGGTGGGCCTGGCGCTGAAGGCCGGGTTCATCAAGGCCGCAAACGAGCGGCTGCGCGGGCCACTCGGCTGCACCCATATCCGCGAAATGCTGCAACAGATCGCCACGGTGGCGCACCAGACCATGTGGCCGGTGCGCGAACGCGCCCGCGCACGCCGGTTGGCCGAAGCCCAGCGGCTGGACCCGACCCGTGTGGTGCGGGCAGCAGCCAGCGACGATGACGGCTCGGTCGGCATGTTGAACACCTGCTTCGCCTATGCTGCCAACGGCGCGGTGGTTTGGAAGCGTTGGCCGCACCTCGCCACCGCGGCTGCACCCCAGACTATGGCGACGCAGGATGCCGCCGTGCCGGCAATCGGCGCTGCTGCTAGCTGAGCGGCGCCGACGTTGCCACCCGCTGGGCGACGCGCCACGGCGATTCCGGGGTGTCGGCCAGCTGTTCGCGCAACCCATGCCCGGCCGTGCGGTGGCCGTCCTCGCTTGCGGCGTCGCGGAAATAGTTGAGCACGAAGACCCGCACGGCGCTGGTGCGACCGCCGGGGTGGCGGCGCTGCTCGATCGCACGCACCAGGTCGGCCAGGGTCATCAGCTCGCGGTGGCAGATTTCCTCCAACGCCGCCCACAGCTCTGGTTCCAGGCGCATGCTGGTGCGGCCGTTGGTCGAGGTGACGTTGCGATTGATGAGGCGGCTGGAACCCATATTGCCCTCCATTCGAATTGCCCGCGACAGCATTGCGGGGCCGGTGCGGCCATCCTGGCAAAGGCTGACGCAGGACATGCGATTGCACGCGGCAATAGGTAATCTAACCGCGCCCAGAATCCAGCATCATTCGGCCACTCCACGCGGTTGTGAACGGTCGTGGACTGGCAACGTAGAATTCCCCTGCCTCGACGGGCGATGTGTCTACTTGTAGAGACTTACCGCGCGATTTGATGCGGCGCGTGCGTCGCGATGAGACGCGCGTGTTCGTCCGGCGTACGCAACGTCAGCGCCAGGGCATGCAATCCGCCCTGAAGTTCTTCCTCAAGCAGCGCATGCACGGCGCGGGAGCGGGCAATGCGCGTCTGGCCGGCGAAGACCGCGGCCACCACGAGAACGGAATAATGCGTCTCGCCTTCTGGCCGGGCGCCGGCATGGCCGGCATGAAGGTGGCTGTCGTCGGCGACCTGGACCAGCACGGGACCGAGGTACTGGCGCAGCAGGGAGTCGATGCGAGCGGAACGCGTTGTCATGTTCCAAGAGATGGGGAAGCCGCACGGCCATGCAACCGTGGCCGAGGGTCGGGGCTGTCATATCGCCACAACGCGAGAATCCCCCTTCCCAAAGGCCGCGTACTTGCCCACAAAACAGCGCATGACCCGCCGCACCCCACGATCCCGGGCCTATGCGCCCGATCCGGGTGCGCCGGGCCGCGCTTGCGAGATGCCGGGCTGCACCGCCCTGGGCGAGTATCGCGCGCCGCGGTCGCGTCAGACGTTGAACGAATACTGGTGGTTCTGCCTGGCCCACGTACGCGCCTACAATGCGTCATGGGATTTCTATAAGGGCATGTCGCCGGCGCAGATCGAGGCGCAACTGCGCGCCGACACGTCCTGGCAGCGCCCGACCTGGCCGCTCGGCCGCCTGGGAAGTGCCACGATGTCGGAGGAGGCGCTGCGTGACCCGCTTTCCGTGCTCGCCGCCCTGCACGAGCGCCCGCGCCGCAGCCAGGCCGAGCAGACGCCGCCGGAGCTGCGTGAACCGTTGACGACGCTCGGCCTGGGGTGGCCAGTGACAATGGAAACGCTGAAAGCGCGCTACCACGAACTAGCCAAGCGCCACCATCCCGATGCCAACAACGGCGACCGGGCGGCGGAGGAGCGGCTGAAATCGATCAACCTTGCCTATGCCGCGCTGCGCGGGAAGCTCACTGGCGAGCCGCGCATGGCGGCCGCGGGATAACTGCTGCTAATCTGGTCCAATGCGCCGGGGGCGACCGCACGGACGCTTTCTCACACGTGCCTCCACGCCCCTGACTACACAACGCCGAAACCCGGGAGTATTCTGCCCCGGAAACCACAGGATCGCTGGCCTATGAACCAGGTTGCCGCCCTCTCCGACCGTCTTGCGCCGACGTCCGCGATAGACGCACCGGATACCACCGTCAACGCCCGCGAGGTGTTCGGCATCGATTCCGACCTCCAGGTGCCGGCCTTCACCCTGCGCACTGAGCACGTGCCCGACATCGATCCGACCTACCGGTTCGACAAGGAAACCACGATGGCGATCGTGGCCGGCTTTGCCTTCAACCGCCGCGTCAT
>JBBQOT010000369.1:0-4083 GCA_038331165.1 Acetobacterales bacterium | reverse complement strand
TCTATTTCAATGATATGAGGTCCAGGGGCTCGGCCCCTGGCGGGGTGCGGGGCAGCGCCCCGTGCTTGCTTTGGAGCGATCATTCATTTCGGCTGTTGGTGTTAACTGATAGTATTACGAACTCATTGGTATGGTGTCGGTAATGGACGATATTCGCTCCATCGATGCCTGCACCCGCCTGTTGTATGCCGCCTTGCACCTGGTTCGGGTGCGGGGTGCGCGGCCGGGCGGGAATTCGGTAGACGAGCGGCGAGGCGGGCGTGACCCAGCGCAGCTTCCTCCCCCATACTTATCTCACCTCAGGCCCTAAGGTGGCCGCGCCGCCGCGCTTGCGCAACCGTTCAGGGCTTGCGCTTCCACAGCGTCGAGACCCCGGTCGGCTCATAGCGCTCGCGGATCACCGCCGACAGGGCCGGGCCCAGCGCCTGCAGGTCGGGATCGAAATCGACCAGTGCCGGATGCACCCGCCCGCTGCGCAGATCGTCGACCAGGGTTGCCACCATCGCCGGGGGGATGTAGGTGCGCACCTCCTGGTGGACGAAGCCGTAGTAGAAGGCCGGCCGGCGGAACGCCACCCCGGGCGACCAGCCGGTGAGCACCGTGTCCGATGTCGTGCTGTTGTGCAGCACGTAGTCCAGCTTGGCGACTGTCGTGCGGTCGGGATGGCCGAGCTGCAACAGCGCATGGAAACCGAAATAGATGATCACCAGCGCCGGCAACGCCGCCACCCAGCGCGGGCGCCCGGCGCGCGACCAGCGCTCGGCCAGCCAGCCCGCCGCCACTGCCGCCGCCATGGCTCCGAACGGCGCGGTCATGAACAAATATTGCCGCTGGGCGATCGGCAGCACCACGAACCCGATCGCACTGGCCGCCACCGTCAGCACCACGATGGTGCCCAGCCCGGTCTGCGGCCGGCGCCCCAGCCGTCGCGCCAGCAGCACGAAACCCAGGGCCGCCAGCGCCATGAACAGGGTGTCCTTGGCCAGCGCGCGGGCCAGCCACAGCCACCCCTCGCCGGCGAAATCGCGCGGCCACAGGATCACCAGCACCACGTTGTGCTGGAAGAAATCCGCCAATGCGCCGCGCTTGGCGAACAGCCACAGCACCGGCAGGATCGCCGCCAGCGTGCCGGCCAGCACCACCAGCAGGAAGCTCGTCGCAAAGCCGCGCCCGTGCCGCCGCACCCCCAAAATCCCCGCGGCGGCGCACAGGCCGAGCACCGCGAAAATGCCCTTCTGCGAGGTCATCAGCGTGCCGCCGATGGCAAGCCCGGTCACCAGCGCCCAGGCCAGCCGCTCCTCGCCGGTCGGCGCATCGCACAGCCCGCGCGCGATGCCATAGGCACTGACCGCCAGCAGCAGCGCCGCCAGCGAGTCCGGCCGGATTTCGATGCCTTTTTCCAGTACAAAACTGCACGACAGGAACAGCGCCACCGCCATGGTGGCCGTGCCGCTGCCCGCCGCGCGTCGCGTCATGTCGAACACCACCCAGGCGGTCAGCGCGGTGAACAGCGTGCACAGCACCCGCAGCCCGAACGGCGCCACCAGCATCACTCCGGGCCCGCTGCCGCGGATCATGTCGAAAACCGGCGCGGTCAACAGGTGGAACACCGGCGTGTGATGCTCGAAGAAATCACGATACGGCGTGCGCCCCTGGCTCAGCAGCCAGGTGAACTGCAAATGCTCGAACTCGTCGGCATCCCAGGCGCGGTAGAAGCACAGGAACAGCGCGAACACGCCCAGCGCCGCACTGGCGGCCATCAGCGCGCGGCGGTGTCGGTCCAGCGCGGTCTGCCGGTCGTACTGCATCCAGGATCCCGCACCACCCGCACGATGCGAGGGCGCCATGTTGCCGTCCGCAACCCGGACCCGGTGCTGATATCCCTTCGGCTAGCCAAATGGAATGCCAACGATTGAAATCGTCAGGAAACCGTAACCCTCAGCCGCCCCGCGCAACTGCCGGCCAGCGCCAGGCGCAGCGTGCCATCGGGTGCCCGCTCGGCCTGCAGCAACAAGGTGGGCGGCAAGGCGCCCGGCGCCGTCCACACCGGTGCCCGCGTGCGCCGCTGCGGCGGCACCACAAATGTCCTCCCGCACGCCGCGCGCCGCACCTGACGCTGCGCCACCACGATCGCCAGCGCCGCCACTGCCAACAGCCCCACCTGCGCCAGCGGCAGCAGCCCGAACGGTAAGGCCCCCAGCGGCAACAGGCATTCGACCGACAGCACCACCAACGCCGCCATCAGCGCCCGCCGGTCGCACAAGCCCCCGGCCAGCACCAGCGCCACCAACGGGGCCATTAGCAACACGACCAGGACGGGACCTGTCGGCGCCACAGGCACCTGCCCGACGCCCAGCAGCAACCCGAATGCCGCCCCCAGGCACAGCGCCAGCACCAGCCGCCCGCGCCGTGCCGGCACGCTGGGATGGCAGCCCAGGCTGGCCGCCACTGCCACGGCGGCGCCCAGCAGCGTCACCAGCTCCCACGCCACCCCACCGCGCCCCGCCAGCCAGAAAATGCCGACCGGCGCCAGCCACAGCAGCCACACGATCATATGACGCGCCGTGTGCCGCAGCGCCCGAATGGCATCGGGCGTGTGATCGAAACCTCTTGAGGGGAACATGACGCACCGTGGCGAGCCACCCGAACGGAACCCGGTCCCGAAAGGCGGCAAAAGCCCAGCGGGCCTGTTGCCCGCCCCGCCATCCCATCAGATCGGCGTTAACGCCCGGTTGCCGCCGCCGGCCAGAACCGCCACCCCAGCAGCGCAATCGCCGCCAGCGCCGGCAGCACCACCGCCACCACGCCCGCCCAGCCGGCCACGCTCCAGGCCAGCGCCGGCACCACGCCCCCCAGCGCACCGCCGACGTAATACGCGGTCACATACATCCCCACCGCCGCCGACCGCCCATCGCCCGCCGCCACCCCGATGAAGCCCAGCGCCAGCGTCTGCACCACCAGCAACCCGCCCGACAGCATCGCCAACCCCGCCACCACCGCCCCCAGCATCGGCACCAGGGTCAGCACCAGCCCCGCCCCCGCCAGCCCGACCACCAGCCCCAGCGTCGCCCGACGGCCGACGCGGATGGCCATCCTGGTGGCCACTGCCGTCGTTGCCGCGCCCACCAGATAGACCGCGAAAACACTGCCCATCGCGGCCGGGCTCAACCCGAACGGTGCGGCAGTCAGATAAAGTGTGACAAAGGTATAGACGGCGACATTGCTGAAAAGCATAAAAAACCCGACCGCGCAGGTCGCCATCAGCCGCGCATTGCCGAAATGATTCCGCCAGGTCGCCAACTGCGCCCGCAGCCCGCCACGCTGCGCCCGAAACTCGCGCTCCGCCGGCAACAATGCCGCCACCGCCAGCCCGGTCAGCAGCGTGAAGACGCCAATCACCACGAAGCCGCTCCGCCAACCCGCCAGGTCCGCCGCGATCCCGGCCACGAACCGCCCGCCGAACCCGCCCAGGATGGTGCCGATGCCATAGATACCGGCCAGCCGGATGCTGTCCGCCCCCTCGGTCTCCTCGCCGATATAGGCCACCGTCACGGTGAAGATGAACGGCAGGGTCAACCCCTGAAGAAACCGCCACACCAGCATCGCCTCCAGGCTCTGCGCCCCCGCCACCAGCAAGGTCGGCACCGACAACATCATGCAGGCGCCAACGATCAGCCGCTTGCGCCCCACCCGGTCGGAAATGGCCCCGGCGAACGGCGCCACCAGCGCCACCGCCACCAACGCCGCGGTCACGGTGCGCCCGGTCAGCGCCACTTCGACCCCGAAAGCCCCGGCGATCAACGGCAGGATCGCCTGCGGCGTATACAGGTTGAGAAAGGTGCTGAACCCGGCCAGGCAAACCGCCGCCGCCCGCCGCCTCACCACCCCCAACCCGTCATCGCCGCGCCGGCGCGGTCAGGATCGGCCCGCACGCCGCCGGCACCATCGGCCTTCGCACCGGCCGGGCCGTCGGCTTCTCGGGCGGCGCGTCCAGCCGGTCGAACCACCATTGCAGGCTGGCATCGCACCCGTCGCCGGCCGGGATCGGCGGCAATTCGCCGCATTCGACCTGCCCGGCCGGGC
>JBBQOT010000368.1:0-4092 GCA_038331165.1 Acetobacterales bacterium | reverse complement strand
ATCAACGCCAGCGCTGCCTCGATGGTGGCGCTGAACTCGCGGTCGGTCAGCAGCACCTTCGCCTCGCCGTGCTGCAGGATGAACGCGATGGTGGAGGCATCGAGGCGGATGTTCAGCGCATTCAGCACGCCCCCGGTCATCGGCACGCCAAAATGCGCCTCGAACATCTCCGGAATGTTGGGCAGCATCGCCGCCACGGTGTCGCCCTTGCCAACCCCCAGCCGCGCCAGCGCGCTGCCCAGCCGGCGGCACCGCTCGCCCACCTGCGCCCAGGTATAGTGCCGCGCGCCGTGCACCACCGCCAGCCGGTTCGGATGCACCGCGGCACTGCGCGCCAGGAAGCTCAACGGCGACAAAGCCGCGAAATTGGCGGCATTCTTCGGCAGGTCGTAGTCGATGGCGCTCATGGCGGTTCCCCGTCGCGGCACCCATTCCGGCCGCTGGCGGGCAAGGTAGCGCCTTGCCGGGGCAGGGGGGAAGTTGCGCGCCGCCGATACCGCAACGCACCATTTGGCGCCCGCCGCGCGGTATCGTATTCATAACCTTCGGCGTGCCATTCTGGGTGCGGCCCGCAGGATCGGCGGGGGAAATGTGGATGAGGACACGGCACGCTGCATGAGATGCGCCGGATGATAGTCGCCGGATGACCGCACGCATCCTCATCGTGGATGACGTGGCCGCCAACCTGCGCCTGCTGGAGGCGCGGCTGACGGCCGAGTATTACCAGGTCGCCACCGCGCAAGACGGCCACGACGCCCTGGCACTCGCCCATAGCTGGCAGCCCGACCTGATCCTGCTCGACGTGATGATGCCCGGGCTCGACGGCTTCGAAACCTGCCGCGCGCTGAAGCGCGATCGGGCCACCCGCCACATTCCGGTGGTGATGGTCACCTCGCTCGGCCAGAACGAGGAACGGGTGCGCGGGCTAGAGGCCGGGGCCGACGATTTCCTCACCAAGCCGGTCGACTTCATCACCCTGCTGGCCCGCACCCGCTCGCTGGTCCGGCTCAAGCGGTTGCTCGACGAATGGCGCGTGCGCGGCGAAACCGCGCGCGCCCTCGGCCTCGAATCCGACAGCCTCGCCTTGCCCTCGGTGGCCGGCGCACGCGCCCTGGTGGTCGACGACTGGGACGAGTCGGCCGCCGCGGTGCAGGACGCACTACAGGAGGAGGGGATCCTCGCCGGCCGCGCCACCTGCGAATCCGAAATGCTGGCGCTGACCCAGGCGATCGCCTTCGACCTGGTGGTGATCAGCCTTTCGATGGTCGCCGACGACCCGCTGCGCCTGGCCTCGCGCCTGCGCGCCGGGGAAACCACCCAGGCCATTCCCATGCTGGTGATCGCCGAGCCGGAGCAGCGCGACCTGGTGCTGCGCGGCTTCGACCTCGGCGCCAACGACTGGCTGCTGCGCCCGCTCGATGCACTGGAACTGCGCGCTCGCGCCCGCAACCAAATCCGCCGCAAATTCTACCAGGACCGGCTGCGCAGCGACCTCGGCCACGCCCTGGAACTGGCGCTGACCGACCCGCTGACGGGTTTCTACAACCAGCGCTACCTCACCCGGCACCTGCACAGCCTGCTCGCCGCCGGCCAGCCGAACGGCCTGGCGGTGCTGATGCTCGATGTCGACCACTTCAAGCAGGTCAACGACCGCTGGGGCCACCAGGTCGGCGACGCCGCCCTGACCCTGATCGCCCAGACCCTGCGCAGCCGCGTGCGCGTGTTCGACTCAATCGCGCGCTACGGCGGCGAGGAATTTGTCGTGGTGATGCCCGGCACCGGCGAACTCGACGCACTCAGCGCCGCCGAACGCCTGCGCGGCGCGGTCGAGGAACTGCGCTTCGTGCCGGAAACCGGGCTGTCGCACCACCTGACCGTCAGCGTCGGCGTCGCCTGTTGCGCCCCATCCAGCACCACCACGCCAGAACGCCTGATCCAGGCCGCCGACCAGGCCCTCTATGCCGCCAAACGAGCAGGACGGAACCGCATCGAAGTGGCACAAATGGTGCCGTAGGTTTGGTGATTGGCCCAGTGACGAAGGCAAGGCCAGGGCGTCGCCCTGGACCCACCAAAGGCCGACGGCCTTTGGAAACCCATTTATTTTCATATCTTTAAGGTCCAGGGGCTTGGCCCGTCGCGAAGGCGCGCTCGGGACCTGGTGGGTCCAGGGCAAAGCCCTGGCCTTGCCTCACTGAGCCGCTCGTATCCCGCCCCGCAAAAACGCCCACGAAAAAGGGGCGCTCACGCGCCCCTCAAGCCTGTCCGTCGGAAGCAGTGTTCCTACTTGATCTTCGCTTCCTTATAGGCGACGTGCTTGCGCGCCACCGGGTCGTATTTCCGTAGTTCCATCTTGCCGGTCTGCGCGCGGGCATTCTTCTTGGTCACGTAGAAATGCCCGGTATCCGCTGACGACACGAGCTTGATCTGGATGGTATTCGACTTGGCCATGACAGGGTATCCCAGGGCGTGGAGCGTTATCAGCGAAGCGCGCTAGTTACGCACCGCCGCCGCGCCCGTCAAGCCCGACGCCGCCGGCACGGCCCGCCCCCCCAACGCCGAGCGTGGCGGCAGCGCCGGCAGCAGCGCGGCGGCATAGGCGGCGGGGCTGCGCATCAGGTCGCGCGCGGCGACCATGTCGAGGTCGCCGCCCTCGGCGGCCGGGCAGATCGCGCGCACCTCAAGCACCGCTGCGGGCGATAGCGGGGCACGGGCCGCCCGGTGGCGCTCCAGCCCCGCCTGCAACGGCTGCTGCCCGCGCGCCAGGCTGGCCATGTTCCGCCCCAGCGCATCCTGTCCCAGGCTGGTGCACACTTGCGGCACCACCCCCAGCGCCTGGATCGGCCAGCCGCGCGGCGCCAGCAGGCGGCTCCAGGTCACGAACAACTCGCCGCCGTCGGGCAACTGCGCGATCGTCTGCACCAGCCCCTTGCCCAGCGTCGTGCTGCCCACCACCACCGCGCGCCGCTGGTCGGCCAGGGCGGCGGCCACCACCTCGGCAGCGCTGGCGCTGCGCCCGTCCACCAGCACCACCACCGGCAGGCCGGCGGCCAGGTCGCGCCCACCATCGGCGCGATACTCCACCGCCGCGGCCGGATCGCGCCCGGCGCTGCTCGTCACCACGCCGCTCGGCATCAGCATCGCCGCCGCCGCCACCGCCTGGCGCAGCACGCCACCGCGATTGCCGCGCAGGTCCAGCACCACGCCCTGCGGCAGCGTGTTATTGGCCATCCCTGCGATCAATTCCTGGCCCAGCCGGGCGGCGGTGTTGCCGGCGAAGCTGGTCACCCGCAGCACCAGCATCCCGTCGACCCGCGCCGATGTCACCGTCTCCTGCGGCAGCGCCGCGCGCAGCAGCACCACGGTCCGGTTGCCCTCCCGCCCGCGCAGCCCCAGCGTCACCATGCTGCCCTCGGGCCCGGCCAGCAGGGCGTTCACCGCCTGCAACTCCGCCCCTTGCACCGGCTCGCCGTCGATCGCCACGATCCGCTCGCCCGCCCGCACACCGCCCAGCGCCGCCGGGCTGCCCGGCTGCACCGCCTCGACCACCACCAGCCCGCCGCGCAGCACAGGCTTCACGCCCACCCCGGCCCGGCCGATGCGCCGCGCCCGCTCGGCCACCGCCTCGGCTGGCGCAACATAGCGGGAATAGGGGTCCAAATGGTTGAACAACTCGTCGAAAAACGCCCGCAAAATGCCCTGCGTGCCAGCCCGCCGCACCGCCTCGGACCCGTCCCAGGCGGCGCGCGCCATCTGCCCCACCGCCTCGCCCCACGCCGCCTGGTTGTCCGCCGCCGGCGCCGGCCGGCTCAACAGCACCCGGCTCGGCCCGATCAGGCGCAGCGTGCCATTGCCCCGATCGGCCTGCAGGTCGGCCGTCAACCGCGCGTCCAGCGTGGTCAGCCCGCGCAGCCCCCACAGCGCCATCTGCGGGATCGAGATCGGCTCCAGCGTGCGCGGCGCCATGAATTCGAACGCGGCGGTGGTCACCTGCGCCACCAGCGGCTGGCTCAGGCTCAACCCGGCCGAAAACGGTTCAGCCCGCGCGCCACGCTCGAACGGCGCCACCAGGGCAACAAGCACCAGCAAGAACCA
>JBBQOT010000367.1:0-4104 GCA_038331165.1 Acetobacterales bacterium | reverse complement strand
GGCGCTGCCTCTGGCGGGTCCAGGGCAGAGCCATGGCCTTACTTATCTCAGCTCAGGCCCTAAACAGAAACCTCCTCTTTTGTAGCCTGCACGAGTGTGCAGATGTATCCGAGTTTTTCGATTTGCTTTGCGAATTGGATGGCTCTGGCCTCGGGGGCTGTTTTGCGGAAGTGGTCTTGGCCGAGGTCGTGATAGAAAGTGCCATCCTTGAGCATGTGATACCAACCACCGAAAACACTGACTTATGATCAGGCAAGAAATGGGGCTTCGCCCCAAACCCCAGCAGGGGTCCCGGCCGTGACAGTGGAAACTTATACCAAATCAATCGAATCATGGCTCACGAGGGGGGGGGGGCACGACGGCGCCTGGGAGCATCTCGCGCGAAGCCTGGCAGTCATCCGAAGAAGAAGCTCCCCTGGCCGAGATCCTTGCAGTAGCTCCCGAGGCCACGGCCGTTCAACGCTGCCGAACCGGCTGATCTGAGTCCAATCTGCAACACCTGGCTGTGAAGTGGAGCCGTCGAAGCCATAACGGATTCCCGAATTGGTAAATCTCTGTCTCCTGGGACCCATCCGCGCTCATCGGGCAATCGAGACCACCTCCCACTACTGCCGTGACGTTACCATGGGCGAGGACCGGTCTCGCATCCGATCCAAACCAGGCGTGTTCGCGCGCATGCGCGGCTTCACCTTCAATATACTCATGGCAAACCGATCCGAAACGCTCCAGGTGGACGACATGCTGAAGGTGGCGGTGTCCGGCATCGCCAGCCCGGACGCGTTCGACAAGCGGCTGATTTCCGTCGTGCCGCTGCTGGATGTGAGCAACAGCTTCAGATGGAGCGTATCAGGGAATCCACCGCCCTGCCGCTGGCAATTGCGCGGGTGTAGCGGCCGCCCGCTGCGCCGCCGCCCCGCGCGGCGACCCGCAATGGGGAGCGGCTATCCGGCACCCATGCTCGGCGCGGCAAGGAAGCGGTCGAGGACCTTGCCGCGCTCGGCCGCGCGCTGAGCGCCTCGGCCGGCGGCAAGGACATCGCGGCGCATTTGATGGAATACCTGCGCGATCGCGCCCAGCGCTTCGCGCTGACGATGGACACGCTCCGCGAGCGCGGCGACATTTTCGTGGAGCACGAGAAGGCGGGCTGCCCGCCAGTGCTGATCTACGACTACCGCGTCATTCTCGACGGCGCCACGCTGCCGCAGCCATGCAACTACGTGCTGCTGCAGATCCTTCCGCCCCCTAGCCTGACCGTGGACCCAACCAACCGCCCCTACATGATCATCGACCCGCGCGCCGGCCACGGCGCCGGGATCGGCGGCTTCAAGAACGACAGCCAGGTCGGCGTAGCGCTGGCCGCGGGCCATCCGGTCTATTTCGTCGCCTTCCACCGCGACCCGCATCCCGGCCAGACCCTAGCCGACGTGACCCGCGCCGAGGCGGAGTTCGTGCGCGAGGTGACGCGCCGCCATCCCGAGGCGCCCAAGCCCTGCGTCATCGGCAACTGCCAGGGCGGCTGGGCCACCCTTCTGCTGGCGGCCACCAACCCCGATCTGACCGGCCCGATCGTGTTGAATGGCGCGCCGGTGGAGCCCTGGGCCGGCGAGGTCGGCAGCAACCCTATGCGCTACAATGCCGGCGTGCTCGGCGGCACCTGGCAGCCGATGTTCTGGTCCGACGTGGGCGGCGGCGTGTTCGACGGCGCGCACCTGGTGCTGAATTTCGAGCTGATGAATCCCAGCCGCAACTTCTTCACTAAATACTATGACCCTCTCAACAATGTGGACAGCGAGCGCGAGCGCTTCCTGGAGTTCGAGCGCTGGTGGGGCGGCTTCTTCCGCCTGAACGAGGCCGAGATCCGCTGGATCGTTGAGCAGCTCTTCGTCGGCAACCGCCTGGTGCGCAACATGGCCCAGCTTGAGCCCGGGCGCACCGTGGACGTGAAGAACATCCGCGCGCCGATCATTGTTTTCGCCAGCCACGGCGACAACATCACGCCGCCGCAGCAGGCGCTGAACTGGATCGCCAACAGCTACGCCGACGTGCAGGAAATCCGCATCTGCGGCCAGCGCATCATCTACATGTTGCATGACGAGGTCGGCCATCTCGGCATCTTCGTCTCCGGCAAGGTCGCCCAGAAGGAACGCGCCGAGATGGCCTCGGTGATGCAGATGATCGAAGCATTGGCGCCGGGCTTGTACGAAATGCGAATCGAAGCGGCGGTCGGCGAGGGCCAGCAGCGCCGCTTCACGGTCAGCTTCGAGGAACGCAGCCTTGCCGACCTGCGCAGCGGGGACGACGGCCGGGCCGATGAGCGGCCCTTCGCCGCGGTCGCCCGCCTGTCCGAAGCGCAGGCCGACCTGTATGACACCGCGCTGCGCCCCTTTGTGAAGGCGATGTTCCCGCCGGCTGTGGCCGAGCTTGGCCGCATGATGCACCCGCTTCGCCTGCAGCGCTCCCTCGCCGCAGGCAGCAACCCGTTGATGCAGCCATGGAAGGCGCTGGCCGAGCGGGCAAGGGAGGATCGCCAGCCGGCCAGCCCCTCCAACCCCTTCGCCGCCATGGAGCGGGCCGGCGCCGGCATGGTGGAGCAGGCCATGGACATGGCCCGCGACGTGCGCGACATGGCCTTTGAGCTCACCTTCCTCGGCATGTGGGGCTCGCCGGCGGCACGGCAGTATGGCCGCAGCCATGCCGGCGGCCGAACCCTGAAGGACATCCACGAACTGCGGGGCCTACCGGAAGCGCAGATGGCGCTATTGCGCGTCGAGCAGGGCGGCTTCGTCGAGGCGGTGATCCGTATGTTGGTGATGCTGGCGGAAAGCCGCGGCGGCGTGCGCCGCGACCGCCTGGAGCGCTCCGCCCGCCTGCTGACCGAGGACCAGCCCTTCGCGGCCCTGAGCCAGGAGCAGCGTACCCTGACGATCCGCGAGCAGACGCTGATCGTGACGCTCGATCCCGAGAGGGCGTTGGCCACGCTGCCGAAGCTGCTGCCCACCCGTGAGCAGCGCGAACTGGCGCTGAAAACGGTGCGTTACGTGCCGGGCCGCATCGACGAGATGGCGCCGCACACCCAACAGGCCCTGCGCCGCATGGCCGAGGTACTGGAACTGCCGACGGTGGCCGAGGATGTGCTGGAGGATCCGCTCTCCGCCGCGCCGCTCTCCGCCGCGCCGGGCGCCGAAGGCGAGGCGCCGGCCGAGCCGACAGGTGGCCGCGCCAGTGGCGGAAATGTCGCGCGGCAGTCGACCGCCACCGGCGAACCTAGCGACGTCTGATTGATGAATGGCAGGCGCCGCGGCACTTGCGGTATGGCCGGGCATCGGGATCAGTGGCGGAGGCATGGGTGCCGTTGCCGCACGTCTGGCCACATCGTGACGCCATTCGCCTTGAGTCTTGTCGTGACTATTGGTCGCAAGGCGCCATCGCCCTAGCGACCGAATCAGCAACTTTGGACCGCGCCTGAACTCAAAATATGAGTAATTTCAATATTTTGAAACCTTGGGGGTAAATCGCCCTCCCCCCAAGGTCCCCCCACGGTCCGGAGAAAAATGTCCATTCGGAGAGCCAAAACGCCCTTCCATCGCCCCCGGCACCACCAACCCCACGCCAAAAACCCGCACAGAACCTGCGGTTCCTGGCGGTCCGTCCGTCTGGAGAGAATGGTGAGGTGATAGCGACTGGCGATAAGGGGTTCGAAATCACGATGCATGTCAGGATCACAACACACAGTATTTTCAATCGCTTACGACCTGGGGCCGAAACCCCCATAGTCCCAGGTCGCGGAGAGAATTGGCCCTTCGGAGAGAGATTCAGGCGTTCGTTGCGCTCGCGGAGCCCCAAGTGCACCGGGCAAACCCACAGGAAACCTGGGGTTTTTCGGGCTGTCTCACCAGGAGAGAGCGGTTCGCTCCCAGCGTGGTGGCGTCCCCGGCGGGATTCGAACCCACGGCCCCCAGATTAGGAATCTGGTGCTCTATCCTGCTGAGCTACGGGGACTCCGAGCAATATGTAACGCATTTCCACGTGCAAGCCACCGCCGACGCGACGAACGTCCGTTTCTTTCACGTCCAAAAACCATGGCGTTTTCGTTCACGTGCGCAT
>JBBQOT010000366.1:0-4104 GCA_038331165.1 Acetobacterales bacterium | reverse complement strand
GCGGTGGGTGAGCATGGAGTTTGTCCCTTTTCTGAAAGGCGGTTGATACCAAGATAGGGACAGAAATGCCGGGTGCGAGAGGCGCTGAGGCGGGGCAGCCATGTCAGGAGGGAATGGCTTCACCCTTCCAGTCATAAAGATTGCCGGCATAGCCGGGGGTGGCGGCATCGATGACGGCGAGGAGGTGGGCCGCGGATTCGGTGGGGGTGAACAGCGTTTTGACGTTGCGTTGGAAGGGTTTGGACAGGCCGGTGTCAACGGTGCCGGGATGCAGGCCGATGACGATCGAGTGGGGGTTTTTGCGGGTCTGTTCGATGGCGGTGGTGCGGATGACCTGATTGAGTGCGGCCTTTGAGGCGCGATAGGCGTGCCAGCCGCCGAGCCGATTGTCGCTGATCGAGCCGACGCGGGCCGAAAGGGCGGCGAAGACGGATTTTTGACCTTTGGGCATCAGCGGCAGCATCGCCTGTGCGACGAGCGCCGGGCCGATGGTGTTGATGGCGAAGGCGCGGGCAAAGCTTTCGGCATCCAAGTGGCGCAGGTCGCGTTCCGGGCTGAGATTTTCGGCGTGGAGCAGCCCCGTGGCGACGATGACGAGATCGGGCGGGGTCGTGAGGCCGGCAGCAGCGGCGATGATGCTGGTGGGATTGGTGAGATCGAGCCCGGTGCTGCGCGACAGGCGGGTGACCGCGGCGACGGCGGGGTCCGCCTCGAGCAGGTCGGCGAAGGCGGCACCGATTCCGCCGGTGGCGCCGATGATGACAGCGTGGAGATGGGGGGCGAAGCTGGTGAGGTGGGACATTCGGCTTGGGTAGGGGGGTGGGGTGTTTGGGGCGAGATGGCGTGATGCCGCGTTGAGGCTTTGGCTTCCCCGCCACGCCGCCGTATGCGTTGGTAGGGGAAGGGGGAAAGATCGTTACCTTTTGGCGATAAGGCCGAGGCAGGTGCCGGGGTCCATGCGGGTGCCATCGGGCTTGCGTGCGGCAGCGGTGCGGACGGTGACGGCGGCGTTTTGGCCGGGATAGAGAAAGACATCGAGGACGCAGGGCGGACGGATGAATTGCAGCAGGCGGGCGACGCCTTCGGTGCGATCGAGCGAGGCGGGGCCGAGCAGCGCGATGACGCCGGTGGCCGGTTGGCCGATCAAGCGGCCAAGGCCGGGCGGCGGGGCTGGCGGGGCCTTTGGCGCGGGCGCCGGCGGCGGGGCGGTGGCGCAGGCCGAAACCAGCAGGAGGAGGCCGAGGGAAACACGTTTCATGACGGTTTCATGCACTATTCACGGGCGGCTGGCCACCGGGCAGGGGTGACGCGGCCGCGCGGAACGCATAGGAGGTGCGCTGGATTTTTCTGGATAAGGCCCTGCCATGACCGCTGCTCCCCATGTTCTTGCCATCGGCAACGCGCTTGTCGATGTGATTACGACAGCGCCGCCAGAGTTTCTTTCCAGCCGGGGGATCGCCAAGGGGTCGATGCGGTTGATTCCCGCTGACGAAGCCGAGACGCTGTATGCCGCGATGGGCGCGGGGCGCGAGATCAGCGGCGGTTCGGCGGCGAACACCGTGGCGGGGATGGCGGCATTGGGGGCGCGGCCAGCCTTTGTCGGGCGGGTGGCCGATGACCAGCTTGGCGCGGTGTTTGCGCATGATATTCGAGCTGCGGGCGTGCGTTTTGATACGGCAGCCTCGGCAGGCGGCGCGCCGACGGGGCGGTGCCTGATCGTGGTGACGCCCGATGGCGACCGCACGATGAACACGTTTCTGGGCGCTTGCCAGGAGCTTTCCGAAGCGGATCTGGATGCCGACATGGTGGCGGCGGCGCAGATTTTGTATCTGGAAGGCTATTTGTGGGACCCGGCAGCGCCGCGCGCGGCCATGAAAAAGGCGATTTCGGTAGCACGGGCGCAGGGGCGCAAGGTGGCGTTCACGCTGTCGGACGTGTTTTGTGTGGAAGGCCACCGCGCCGATTTCCAGGAACTGCTGGCCGGCCATGTCGATTTGATGTTCGGCAACGAGCATGAAGTATGTGCGCTGTACCAGACCCAAAGCCTGGATGAGGCGATGGCGGAACTGGCGAAACATGCCGGTGTGGCGGTGATCACCCGGTCATCGGAGGGCGCGGTGGTACTGGAAGGTGGACGCCGGCATGTGATTGCGGGGGAAAAGGTGGCGAAAGTCGTCGATTCAACCGGGGCGGGGGATATGTTTGCTGGCGGATTCATGGCCGCGATGGTCGAGGGACGGTCGTTGCCGGATTGTGCGCGGGTTGGTTGTATCACGGCGGCCGAGGTTATCGGGCATTATGGGGCGCGGCCTGAAGCGGATTTGAAGGCGCTGGTGAAGGCGAAACTAGGATAAGAGGCGTTTGGCGGCTGGGGCTGCAAGCGCCCCAGCCGCCAAAGGTTCTAGGCGTCCTTCCCGCCCGGCGTGTGGATGCCCGGCAACGGCGGAACCCCCTGCGGCGGGATATCGGCATCGAGTTCGTTCACTTCATCGATTCCGAGCGCCACGTTCGAGCGTGACCGGCCATAGGCGTAGTAGAACAGCAGCCCGATGGCGGCCCAGCCGAAGAACACCGCCTGGGCAACCCAGGACAGGAAGGCGAACAGCATCAGGCAGCCGCCTGCGGCGAGCGGGGCGACGATCCAGACCGCCGGGGTGCGGAAGCTGCGTTTGCGATCAGGGTTTGTCCGGCGCAGCGCCATGATGGCGAGGGCGACGAAGAAGAAGGCGCACAAGGTGCCGCCATTGGATACCGACGCAAGCTGACCGACCGGGAAGAAGGCAGCAGCGACGGTGACGGCGGCGCCGGTGACCATGGTCACGATGTGCGGCGTCTTGAACTTGGGGTGAATTTTGGACAGGCCGCGTGGCAGCAGGCCATCACGCGACATGACGAAGAAAACGCGCGTCTGCGCGAACATCATCATCAGAACGACCGAGGGCAGCGCAAAGCCGGCAGCAAGGCCGAGCAGATTGCCGATGCCGGGATGGCCGATGGAGCGCAGGACATGCGCCAGTGCTTCCTTTGAGCAGACAACGGGGGCATCGCCGAGCGCGGTGCAGGCGTTGGTCAGTTCGATGGAGCCGGGCATATAGGCGAGGCCGTCCGCGCCGAGGACGGGCTGGGCACCATGGCTGCCGATGACGCCGATGCCGACGAGCAGGTAGAAGATGGTGCAGATGACGAGGCTGGCGATCAGCCCGATCGGGATATTGCGCTGCGGATCCTTGGTTTCTTCCGCCGCGGTGGACACGGCATCAAAGCCGACAAAGGCAAAGAAGATGATGGCGGCGGCACCAATGGCGCTGCCGGCGCCGAGCGGCATGAAGGGCACGAAATTTTTGGCCTGCACGGCGGGAACGGCGAGGATGACAAAAGCGGTAAGGGCCAGAACCTTGACGACAACGAGGATGGAATTGACTGTCGCGCTTTCCTTTGTACCGACAACCAGCAATGCGGTGACGGCGATGGAAATGACGACGGCGGGCAGATTGATCAGGCCGCCGGCATAAGGGCCGTTGACCAGGGCGGTGGGCAGCGCAATGCCGGCGAAGTTTTCGAGCACGCCGACGGCGTAGCCCGACCAGCCGACCGCGACGGCGCTGGCGGCGACGGCATATTCGAGCACCAGTGCCCAGCCGACAACCCAGGCGAGGATTTCACCAAAGGTGGCGTAACTGTAGGTATAGGCCGAGCCGGAGACAGGCACCATTGAGGCGAGTTCGGCATAGCAGAGGGCGGCAAGGCCGCAGACCACGGCGGCGAGCACAAAGCTGATCAGCATGGCAGGGCCGGCGACCTGTGCCGCCTCGGCGGTCAGGACGAAAATTCCGGTGCCGATAATGCCGCCGATGCCGAGCATGGTGAGTTGAAAGGCACCCAGTGAGCGGGTCAGTGGTTTCTTTTCTGCCGTCGCCAGAATGAGATCGAGCGACTTGATACGCCAATTAGCCAAACAAAATATCCCCTTAGCTGGCCGTGCGAGTGCTTCGCCTCGTCACGGCCCGTCGATGGCCGGCATAGGGGCAGGACTTTGTCGCCGGGTCAAGGTTTTGTGCATCGATTTGGCGCAAAATTTGACGTTTTGAAGATGGCTTTACGGAT
>JBBQOT010000365.1:0-4104 GCA_038331165.1 Acetobacterales bacterium | reverse complement strand
GTCGACGGCATCAACGCGGTCACCGAATACCCGATCGTGGGCTTCACCAATTTCGGCGGCGCGGCCCGCTTCCGGGGGTGGGACACCGCGATCGGGGCCTGGACCGATTTCACCGCGCCGGTGACCTACGACGCATGGAACCAAGTGTCCTTCACCTTCACCGGAACCACGTTCGAATATAACGTCAACGGTACGCTGGCAGGCACCGTCAATAGCAACGGCAACACCACCGATCTGTCGCGCATCATAATGCAGGCCTACAATTTCGGCGGCGATCCTTCGATCGTCGGCGCAACGCCCAACGACTACACCGCGGTCTGGGCGCAAGGTATTCCCGAGCCCTCGACGGTCTTTCTTCTGGCGTTTGCGTTCGCCGGGATGGTCGCCGCGCGCGGCGCGTCAAAGCATCCGCGCCGGGCGCCCGGGGAACCGGCGGCACTCTGAGCAGCCGCACCCCTCGCTGCCGAATCAACCACGTCTGGCCCGGGTATCGCCCTCGCAGGTGATGCCCGGGTTCGCCAACAGACCCCGTTTTCTTGCCAACGCGGTTCCTGGCAACGCGCGCCGGGTGATTGCATACTGGTCTCCACGCCGGAGAACCACCCATGCCGCTACAGATCACCGTCGGCCCGCCGCAACTGCGCGTGCACGCCGGCCAGACGGTCTACTCCGCCGCCCCCGACGCCTCCGTGGCGCCCGATTCCACCGGCGGGCTGATCTTCCGCGACACTCGCCTGATCAGCGCCTGGGCGCTCTACGCCAACGGCGCGCCATGGGAACTGCTCACCAGCGGCGACCTCGCCCACTACGCCGCCCGCGCCTTCTTCACCAACACCGCCATCCCCGGCCGCGACACCACCATCGCCGAGCGCACCATCGCCCTGGTCCTCAGCCGCTGGATCGACGGCGGCGTGCACGACGACATCGACATCACCAACCACGCCCCCAGCCCCGTGCGCTTCACCCTCGAACTCTCGCTGCGCAGCGACTTCGCCGACATTTTCGAGGTCCGTAAGGGCACCGCCACCCGCCTCGGCCAGGTGCAATCGGAATGGTCGTCCGCCCACCAAACCCTGCGCACCACCTACGACCATGAGGATTTCCACCGCGCCATCGCACTGCGCGCCCGCGCCGACAGCCCCGCCGCCTTCGCCAATGGCCGCCTCACCTTCGAAGTCGAACTGCCCCCCGCCGGTACCTGGCACGCCTGCCTGCACTACGACCTCGAAGCCGGCCCCGAACGCCACACCGCCCCGCACGACTGCCTGGTCGAGGCTGCCGACTCCCGCCCCGCCCGCGCCCTGGCCGAATGGCGCGCCCAGGCGATGAAGGTCGACATCCCCACCCCCGACCTCGCCCGCGCCTTCACCCAGGCGCGTGACGACCTCGGCGGCCTGCGCATCCAAGTCGACGGCGAACAGGTGCCCGCCGCCGGCCTGCCCTGGTTCCTCTGCCTGTTCGGCCGCGACACGCTGATCACCTCCATGCAATCCCTCCCGCTCAGCGCCTCCCTGGCCACCGGCACCCTGGCCGTCCTCGGCGCCCGCCAGGCCACCACGCCCGACCCCTGGCGCGACGCCGAACCCGGCAAAATCCTGCACGAACTGCGCGTCGGCGAACTCGCCCATTTCGGCCGCATCCCCCATACCCCCTACTACGGCACCGCCGACGCCACCCCGCTCTACCTCATGCTGCTCCACCAAACCTGGCGCTGGACCGCCGACCGCGCCCTGCTCGACCGCCACTTGCCCACCGCCGAAGCCTGCCTCGCCTGGCTCGACCACTACGGCGACCGCGACGGCGACGGCTTCCAGGAATACGGCGCCCGCGGCGGCCAAGGCTACGAAAACCAGGGCTGGAAAGACGCCGGCGACGCCGTGCTCTATCCCGACGGCAGCATGGTCACCAACCCCAAGGCGCTGTGCGAAATGCAAGGCTACGCCTACGCCGCCTGGACCGGCATGGCCGAAATCTTCGCCTATCTCGGCCACCACGACCGCGCAGCCGACCTCACCGCCAAAGCCGCCCGCCTCTACAACCGCTTCAACGACACCTTCTGGAACGAAGCCGACGGCTTCTACGCCTTCGCCCTCGACGGGCAGAAACGCCCGGTCTGGTCGGTCGCCAGCAACGTCGGCCACTGCCTATGGACCGGCATCGTCCGCCCCGACCGCGCCGCCCGCGTCGCCGCCCGCCTCATGGCGCCCGACATGTTCAGCGGCTGGGGCGTGCGCACCCTGTCGGCCAAACACCCCGCCTACAACCCCATCAGCTACCACAACGGCTCCGTCTGGCCGCACGACAACGGCCTCATCGCCCAGGGCCTCGCCCGCTACGGCCACCACGCCGAAGCCGCCCGCATCGCCCGCGGCATCGGCGACGCCGCCACCTACTTCAGCATGAACCAAATCCCCGAACTCTTCGCCGGCATCGCCCGCAACGGCACCGACTTCCCGGTCCAATGCATCGGCGCCAACGTGCCCCAAGCCTGGGCCGCCGGCAGCACCTTCTCCTTCCTCCAAGCCCTGCTCGGCCTGCACCCCAACGCCCCCGCCGGCATCCTGCACCTGAACCCCCATCTGCCCGACTGGCTGCCCGAAATCACCCTGCGCGACCTGAAGCTGGGCGAGGCCCATCTCGACCTGCACTTTCGCCGCGCCGGGGCAAAGACCGAAGTGGAAGTGCTGCGCGGCAACAAGGCAATGGTGGTACTGGAGTAGAACCGCCTACCCCGAAGAAAAGCCCATCTTTGGCAGATAGCCCTGGCCCTAAACCTCCACCATCGCCCGGCTCGCATGGCTGCGCACAAACATATCATGCATCGCCAGCACCTGCCGCCCCTGCTCCCCGGTAAACACCATCTGCTCCGCCCGCCCCGCCAGCACCTCCAGATGATGCAGCGTCGACATCCGAAACGAATTCCCCCAATCCGCCTCGATATTATGAAAACTCCGCACCTCCCCGTCGCGATACAGCGTCAGCACCGGCTCGTCCAACATCCGGTCGGAACACCGCGTAACCTGCAAAATCCCCTCCTCGCCCTGGATCTCGAAGCGCTCGTGATCGGGATAATAATCGGTCCGCAACGCCATCCGCGGCGCCGCACTCACGTCCCATATCCCATGCACCGGCGCCGCCCCCTCACGCGGCCCATGCCGCCACATCATGCTCGACGGCGAGTCAATCACCCGCCCGCCCGGCAACACCGTGTGGTCAAACCGCGCAAACCCATCCACCACATCACCGAACAACCAAAGTGCCACCGCCATCATGTGGTGCCCATGGTCGAACACCATCGGCCCCGGCCCGCCCGCGCTCGCCAACGCCTGGCGCCACGCATTGCTCTCCACCGGCACCTCCCACGCCTGGCTCGCATCGCCCAGCACCACCTTCATGCGAAAATGCACCGGCCGCCCAATCGCACCCGCATCCAGCAACTGCTTCATCCGCACCAAAGGCGGATAAAACACGAAATTCTCGAACAGCTTCAACCGCCGCCCGGTATCCCGCGCCGCCGAAATCATCGTGTCGCATTCCGCCAGGCTCATCGCCATCGGCTTCTGCACCGACACGTCCGCCCCCACCCGCAGCGCCGCAATCGCCATCTCCGCATGCAACGGATGCGGCGTCAGCACATCAACAAACTCCAAATCCTGCCGCAGAAACGTCGCAAAATCGTCGGTCACCACCGCGCCCGGAAACTCCGCCGCCCGCTGCACCCGCCACTTCGCCGACAAATCGCACAACGCCACCACCTCCGCCTCGGCATGGCCGATATAACCCCGCACGTTCAGGTCAAAAATCCGCCCCAACCCAACAATGCCAATCCGCCGCTTGCGCGCCATGCCATTCCCTCCACTTGCACCGAGGCTGAGCCCAAGCCCCCATCGCCTGCAAGCCCCGTTGGCGCGGGGAGCAAGAAGGCGAGGGCTCTGCCCTCGACCCGCAAAGGGTCAGGGACCCTTTGATCCCATTACTTTAGTGGCGATGTCATATGCCATCATTCGACCCGGCACTTTCACCCGGGTCTGCTGAATTTACTACATTCTCTACACATTAATATTTTAGTTGTTCTTATAAATAAAGGTCCAGGGGCTTGGCCCC
>JBBQOT010000364.1:0-4116 GCA_038331165.1 Acetobacterales bacterium | reverse complement strand
CCCACCCCCAATTACTATAACCCACGTGGGTCCTGGGGGCTGGGCCCCCGGGTTGGGGTGCTGGGGGCGCCCCCCCCTGCCCTTTTCACCCCACCACCGCAATCTGCTCGCGGCGCAACTGCACAGCCAGTTCATCAACCGCCTTGCCAGCCCGGTCGATCATGTCGTGGATGTCGGCCTCGGTGATGATCAGCGGCGGGCTGAAGGCCAGCGCGTCACCAGGCAGGCCGCGGCTGATCACGCCGTTGGCCTCGCAGAGCTTGGCGGCGCGGGCGCCGATCTTGAGCGCAGCATCGAAGTTCTTGTGGGTGGCCTTGTCCGCCACAAGTTCCACGGCGGCGACAAGCCCGGCGCCGCGGACTTCGCCGACCAGGGGGTGGTCGGCAAATCGGCGGCGCAGCTCGGCCTGCATGACTGCGCCGACACTGCGCACATGGTCGCCGATTTTCATCTCGTCGTCGATCTTCAACGTCTCGACTGCGACAGCGGCCGGCACCGGGTGGCCGGAATAGGTGTAGCCGTGGCCGAAGGTGCCGATGCTGTGGCTTTCCTCCGCCAGCGCGCGGAAGATACGATCGTTGATCATCACAGCCGAGATCGGCAGGTAGGACGACGACAGCGCCTTGGCGCACGTGATTATGTCGGGCTTGATGTTCAGCGTGCCCGAGCCCCAGTAGTTGCCAGTGCGCCAGAAGCCGGTGATCACCTCGTCGGCGACCAGCAGCACGTCGTACTTCGTCAGGACCGCCTGAATTTTTTCAAAATAACCCTTGGGCGGGACGATCACGCCGCCGGCGCCCATGATCGGCTCGGCCCACATGGCGGCAACGGTGTCGGGGCCCTCCTTGAGGATCAGCTTCTCCAGCTCGTCGGCGCAGCGTGTGGCGAACTCGTCCTCGGTCTCGCCGGGCAGTGCACCATGGTAGTAATGCGGCGTCATCGTGTGGACGAAGCGGTCCAGCGGCACGTCGAAACTGCGGTGGTTGGTGGCGAGGCCGGTGAGCGAGGCGGCGGCGAGGGTGATGCCGTGGTAGCCCTTGATGCGGCCGATGATCTTCTTCTTCTCCGGCCGGCCGATGGCGTTGTTGAAGTACCAGACCATCTTGATGGCGCTGTCATTGGCCTCAGAGCCGGAGTTGGCGAAGAACACCTTGCTCATCTTCACCGGCGCGCGTTCGATCAGCATCTCGGCCAGGTCGATCATCGGGCCGTGCGATTTGCTGGTGAAGCCATGGTAATATGGCAGCTTGCGCATCTGCGCCGCGGCCGCCTCCACCAGGCGTTCGTTGGAGAAGCCGAGGGAGGCGCACCACAGGCCCGCGACCGCCTCGATGTAGCCGCGGCCAGTGTCGTCGAACACACGCACGCCCTCGCCGTGGGTGATGATGATCGGGCCGGTCTCCAGATGCATCTTCAGGTCGGTGTTGGGATGCAACACGTTGGCGATGTCGCGGGCGGCGGCGGAATTGGCACGCGGCGGGGGATTCATCAGATGGCCTCCTTGGCTGGACGATTGCCGCCAGTCTAGGCCCGTCTTGCGCGCGGGGGAACCGCGGTCCATCTCTCGGCGACGGTGCAGCGGCGGATGGCGATGACGGACGAAATTCATCATGCGGCCCATTGGGGCGCCTTCACCGGCGTGGTGAAAGATGGGCGGCTGGTGCGGGTGGTGCCGCCAGCGGGCGATCCGGCGCCGTCGATGATCCTCCAAGGGATGGCCGATGCGGTGCATTCCCCGGTGCGGATCGACCGGCCGCACGTGCGCAAGGGCTGGCTGGACGGCGATCGCGGCGGCGGCACGCAGCGCGGCGCAGAGGCATTCGTGCCCGTGACCTGGGATACGGCGATCCGTCTGGTGGCCGGCGAGGTGGCGCGGGTGCGCGATTCCCACGGGCCGGCGAGCATCTTCGGCGGCTCGTATGGCTGGGCCTCGGCGGGGCGGTTTCATCATGCGCAGAGCCAGTTGCACCGGTTATTGGCATCCGCCGGCGGATACACCGGACAGGTGACCAACTATTCCTACGCCGCCGGCATGACGCTGATGCCGCACATCGTCGGCGGCATGGAAATCGTCGACCGGCCCGTGGTGGCGTGGCGCGACATCGTGGCGAACGCCCGCGTGCTGGTGTGCTTCGGCGGCATCACCCTGCGCAATGGACAGGTGAATGCCGGTGGCGGAGCGCGCCACGACATGGGGGTGTGGCTGCGCCGCGCGGCGGCTGCGGGGGTGCGCATCGTCAATATCTCGCCGATCCGTGCCGACGTGCCGGCGGACGTGGCCTGCGAATGGTGGCCGATCCGCCCAGGGACCGACACGGCGCTGATGCTCGCATTGGCGCAGGTGCTGGTTGCCGAGGCGTTGGTGAACACAGCGTTCCTGGCGCGCTGCACGGTGGGCTACGAGCGGCTGCGGGACTATGTCACGGGCGCCACCGACGGCATCGCCAAAACCCCGGAATGGGCGGCGGCGGAAACCGGGCTGCCGGCGGCGGATATCGTGGCGCTGGCCCGCGCGCTGGCAGCACAGCCGCATATGCTGACGGCGGCGTGGTCGCTGCAACGCGCCGAGGCCGGCGAGCAGCCGTACTGGATGCTGACGGCGCTCGCCGCAATGCTCGGCCGGGTGGGGCTGCCGGGCCAGGGCTTCACCTTCGGGCTGGGCAGCGAGAACGGCATGGGCGGGGCGCGCGTCATGGTGCCCTCGGTGAACCTGCCGGCGTTGCCCAACCCGGCGCATTCCTACATTCCGGTGGCACGGATCACCGACATGCTGGAGCGGCCGGGCGACGTGGTGGAGTGGAACGGGCGCCGCATCACCTACCCCGACACCAGGCTGGTCTGGTGGGCCGGAGGCAATCCGTTCCATCACCACCAGGACCTCAACCGGCTGCTGCGCGCCTGGGCGAAGCCGGAGACGATCATCGTCAGCGAGCCTTGGTGGACCCCGGTGGCACGCCATGCCGACATCGTGCTGCCGGCGACGACCACGATGGAGCGCGATGATATCGGCTCGGCCTCGCTCGACCGGCACATCATGGCGATGAAACGGCTGGTGCCGCCGCAGGGGCAGGCGCGCGACGAGTTCGACTACATGAGCGACATCGCCGAGGCGCTGGGGGTGCGCCCGCGCTACACCCAGCAACGCACCGTCGATGCCTGGCTGCGCGCAATGTACGGACGCGCGCGCGAAATCTACGCGCGCATGGCCATCGATATCCCCGACTTCGACCGTTTCTGGGCGCTCGGGATAGTGGAGATGCCGGAACCCGAGCGGCCGTTCGTGGCGTTCAGCGCCTTTCGGGCCGATCCGCAGGGAGCAGCGCTGAACACGCCGTCGGGGAAGATCGAGATCTATTCCGAGCGGATCGCCGGGTTCGGGTATGAGGATTGCCCAGGGCATCCGGTATGGCGCCAACCCGTCGAGTATCTCGGCGTCGCGCGGCCAAGCCAGCTGCATCTGCTGAGTGTGCAGCCGACGACGCGGCTGCATGGCCAGATGGACATGGCGCGGGCGTCGCTGGTGTCGAAGGTGCAAGGGCGCGAGGCGATGCTCATCCATGCCGCCGACGCCGCGGCGCGCGGGATCGCCGCGGGCGACGTGGTGCGGGTGTTCAATGCGCGCGGGGCATGCCTGGCCGGCGCGGTGCTGACCGACGGACTGTTGCGCGGCGTCGTGGTGTTGCCAACCGGTGCGTGGTTCGACCCGCTGGAGCCGGGCGTGCCAGGCAGCCTGTGCGTGCACGGCAACCCCAATGTGCTGACGCGCGATGTCGGGACATCGAAACTCGGCCAGGGGCCGGTGGCCCAGTCGTGCCTGGTCGACGTCGAACGCTGGACGGGCACGCTGCCGCCGGTGACCGTGCATCGGCCGCCGGCGATCGAGGAGCGGCCGGAGAGTATGCCAATCAGCCTGATGATGGACCGATAGAGAAAGGCAAGGCCAGGGCTTTGCCCTGGACCCACCAAAGGCCGACGGCCTTTGGAAACCCATTTATTATCATAGAATTAAGGTCCAGGGGCTTGCGGTCCCGTTGCTGTCTCTGCCTAAGACAACGACGTGGATATGATGGTGATCAGTATTGTTATGCACCACTCCAAACCACTGCAAATCCCGCC
>JBBQOT010000363.1:0-4118 GCA_038331165.1 Acetobacterales bacterium | reverse complement strand
AGACCCCTTCTATTCGAGGGTGCAGGGGGCTCGGCCCGCTGCTGGGGGTTCGGGGGCGAAGCCCCTGAGCTACTGCCGACGCAGCAGCAACGCCCCCGACGGATGCACGGTGACCGTCCAGTCCGGCGGCACCAGGGTGGTGGCGTCGAGCTGGGTAAGGATGGCCGGGCCGGCGAAGCTGGTGCCGGCGCCGAGCGCGTCGCGGTCCAGCACCGGGGTGGTGCGGGTGCCGCCGGCGAAATGCACCGCGCGGGTGGCAAGCGGGACCGGCATCGGTGCGGCGGTGAGGTGCGGCAGCACCGGGGCGGGCAGCTTGCCGACGGCCTCCACGCGCAGGGTAACCAGTTCGACCGGCGCTTCCAGGACGAAGCCGTACAGCTCCTGGTGGGCGGCGCGAAAACCGGCCAGGGCCGCGGCCACGCTGCCGCCCCAGGCAACCGGGAGTTCACCGCCCTGGCCCTCGTAGCGCATCAGCGCCACGTCGTCGGTGCCGCGGTCGGGCGGTGCGACCTGTTCGCCAGCGAACCATGCCGCGGCGTCACGATGCAGGGCGGCGAGCACGGCCGCGGCCTCGGCGTCGGTCGGCAGGCCCGCATTTGCCAAGGTGCGGTGGAACTCGGTGCGCAAGTCGGCCGCCAGCAGCCCCTCGGCGCACAGCACGCCGGGCGCGGGCGGGATGAGGATGGTGGTGATGCCCAGCAGGTCGGCCAGCGCTGTGCCGTGCAACGGGCCGGCGCCGCCGAACGGAACCAGGGCGAAGGCGCGCGGATCGTGCCCGCGCTCCACCGACACCACGCGGATGGCGCCGACCATGTTGCTGTCGGCGATGGCCAGAATGCCACGGGCGGCTTCATGCAGGCCGAGGTTCAACGGCGTGGCCACATTGTCGCGCACGGCTTTCTCGGCCAGCGCGGGGTCTAGCCGCATCCGCCCGCCGAGCAGTGCTGGCGGCAGGTGGCCGAGCACGATATGCGCGTCGGTCACCGTCGCCGCGGTGCCGCCCAGGCCGTAGCAGGCCGGGCCAGGATCGGCACCGGCGCTGGCGGGGCCAACGGTCAGCGCCCCGTCACGCACTTTCGCAATCGAGCCGCCGCCGGCACCGACCGTGACCATGTCGACCATCGGCAACGGCAGCGGCCAGTCGCCAACGCGGCCCTGTTGGGTCAGCCCGATGCGGCCGCCCTTGATCAGGCAGATGTCGGCACTGGTGCCGCCGATATCCACCGTGATCAGGTCGGCAACACCAGCGGCGCGGGCCACCTCGCGCGCGCCGACCACGCCGGCGGCGGGGCCAGACAACGCGGTCACCGCCGGGGCGCGGCGAATGGTGGCGGCCCCGGCGACGCCGCCGTTGGATTGCATCAGGAGCAGCGGCGCGTGGATGCCGTCCTCGGCAAGGCGCTGTTCCAGCCGGGCGACATAGGTGGAAACAGCCGGCATGACGGTGGCGTTGAGGATGGTGGCCAGGCTGCGCTCGAACTCGCGCACCACCGGCAGAACGTCAACCGAGGTGGTCACCGCGATGCCGGGCAAGGCGGCGCGGAGAAGTTCGGCCACGCGCTGTTCGTGCGCGGGATGGGCGAAGCTGTGCAGCAGGCACACGGCCACGGCCTGCACGCCCAGCCGGCGGCAAGCCTCGGCGGCCTCGGCGACCGAGGCTTCATCCAGCGCGGTCAGCACCTCGCCACCGGGGCCAACGCGCTCGATCACCTCAAGAATGCGCGCCGGCGGCACCGGGCGCGCGGGCTTCACCCAGGCCCAGAGATTGGCGCGCCGCGGAATATCCTGGCGGCCGATTTCCAGCACATGGCGGAAGCCTTGGGTGGTAACCAGCGCCGCGCGCGCGCCCTTGCCCTCCAGGATCATGTTGGTGGCAACCGTCGTGCCGTGCAGAACGCGGCCGATGGTCGAGGTCTCGGCATTGGCGGAGGCGAGCGCCAGTCGCACGCCGTTGATGAACGCCTGGCTGGGGTCGGACGGGATCGACGGCGTCTTGGCGCGCCAGGCCCGGCCGGTGGCGGGGTCTTGCAAGGTGACGTCGGTGAAGGTGCCGCCGATATCGACGGCAACGGAAAGGGTGCTCATGCGGGTTGGGTCCGGGAAAGAAGGAGAAAGGGCGTTCTTTTTTGAAAAAAAGAACCAAAAAACTTCCATCCGTTAAGAACAGTGGTGCCCAAAAGCCCCTTCCTTAATGGATAAAAGTCTTTTTGCTTCTTTTTCTTCAGAAAAAGAAGATTCTTCCTTCGCCTAGACCAGCGCATCGACATACTCAGTACGATGAAAGGCGCGCGTGGCAGGGCGAATGGCGCGGGCGGCTGCGGTGGCGGCGGCGTCCAGCACGCCCTCGCGGATGATGACGCCATAGTGGCGCTGGGCGGCCTCGACGGAGACGAAGCCGTCCTGCACGTCGCTCAAGACCTGTTCGGCCAGGCGATCAAAGGGGTGGCCATGGCCGCCGCCACCGCCGGTGTCCAGGCGCAGGATGTCGCCCTTCTTCAGCTTGTTGCCGTCTGAAAGCGGGCGCAGCAGCCGTTCATCGGGGCGGCCCGGGTTCACCACCGCCCGCCCGGTGCCACCCGACATGCCGCCATCGGTGCCCCAGGGTGGCACCACGACACTGTCGATGCGCACCGCCAGCACCGCCTCGTCGGCCAGGATTTCGTATTCGCGCACAATGCCGCAGCCGCCGCGATGCCGGCCGGGGCCGCCGCTGTCGCGATGGATGGCATAGGTGTTCAGCCGCACCGGGTAGCCCTGTTCCAGGAACTCGACCGGGTAGTTTTCCTGCGCCACGAAATACACCGCGTCGGTGCCGTCGGCGGTGGCCCGCCCGCCATAGCCCACGCCGAGGCCATCGGACAGCAGGAAGGGTTTTCCCCCAACCTTGCCGCGAATCAGAATGATGATGTAGGCGCTGTGCGCCGCCGGAGCCGGGGCACCAGCCACGTTGATCAGCCCGTTCAACGCCGCCAGCACGCGCATCATGGTCATGCCGCGCATGCCCAGCGGTGCCGGCGAGCGCGGGAACAGCAGCGAGCCCTCGCGCAGGATCACCTGGTCGAGCGCCCTGGCACCGCCGGCATTGACCACCTGGCTGGGGTCGCCACCCAGAAACGCCAGCGCCAGCGCGGTGCCGGGCATGTCGGGGTTCATCAGGTAGTTCACCGGGCCGGGCGCCTGGTCGTCGGTTTCCGACGCATCCAGGATGAAGCGGTCGTCCGGCGTGCGGGTCAGCGCGAAGCGGATATGCAGCGGGCCGGTGCCGTGGCCATCGCTGTCGATGGCGTCGGTGAAGCGGTGCGTGCCAACCGGGAACGTCGCGCGCAGGCGATGCCGCACCAACGCCTCGGTGCGCGCCAGCAACTGGCGCAATGCGTCGGCCAGCACGGCGGCGCCAAAGCGCGTCGTGATCTCCTGCATGCGCCGCACACCGAGATCGACGGCGCCCAACAATGCGCGGGTATCGCCGCGGCAGGTCTCAGGGTAGCGCGAGTTGCGATAGAAAATGTCGAGTGCCGCGGTGTTGGTGGTGCCGCGGTCGATGAGTTTCGTCGGCGGGATGATGATGCCTTCCTGGAAATGGTCGGTCGCATCAGGGGAAATGGAACCCGGCCGCAGCCCGCCGACATCAGAGAAATGCGCCCAGCCCATGACGAAGGCCACCCGCTCGCCGGCATGGAACACCGGCGCCAGGAACACCTGGTCGTTGGTGTGCGACACCGCGCCGCGGCTGCCGTAGCAGTCGCTGTACCAATACAGGTCGCCCGGCTGGATGGTCTCGATGGGGAATTTCTGGAACACCGGCGTGCAGACATCGCCGAACACCGGCACGTTCGAGCCCACCGCCATCACGCCGTCGGCGTCGATCAGGGCGGTGTAGAAATCCTTCTTCTCGCGAATGAACGCCGAGATTGCGGTGCGTTCCAGCAACGCCTCCATCTCGGCCTGTGCCGCACGGATGGCGCCGCGGATGATCTCCAAGGTGACGGGGTCGCAAAGTGTCATGCTGGGTTCCTCATCAAGTAAGGCCGGGGCTCTGCCCCTGGACCCCGCTGGGGCGTCGCCCCAGACCCCATTTGTTGAGGGTCCAGGAGGCTCGGCCCCCTGGTGGGTCCAGG
>JBBQOT010000362.1:0-4124 GCA_038331165.1 Acetobacterales bacterium | reverse complement strand
GCGCTGGAGGCGGGCGTAGAGGAATTCGGCGTATTTGGCGTTGCGGCCGGAGAGGCGGGCGTTGTGGATTTCGATGCCTTCGACGTGGCCGAGGCCGAGGGCGGCCATGGTGGCGCGGACGCGTTCCTCGCGGCCGATGAGGACGGGGGTTCCGTAGCCGGCGTTGCGGAAGGCGACGGCGGCGCGGACGATTTTTTCTTCCTCGCCTTCGGCGAAGACGACGCGGCGGGGGTTGGCGCGGACGGCTTCGGCGATGGAGTCGAGCGCGTTGGCGGTTGGGTCGAGGCGGCCGGTGAGTTCGCGGGTGTAGCGGCGCAGGTCGGGCAGGGGTTTGCGGGCGACGCCGGAGTCCATGGCGGCGCGGGCGACGGCGGGGGGGAGGCGGGAGATGAGACGGGGGTCGAAGGCGTTGGGGATGATGTATTCGGGGCCGAACTGGAGGCGGTGGCCGCCGCCGGCGGCGTTGACTTCGTCGGGCACGTCTTCGCGGGCGAGGAGGGCGAGGGCGACGGCGGCGGCGATTTTCATGGGTTCGTTGATGGTGGAGGCGCGGACGTCGAAGGCTCCGCGGAAGATGTAGGGGAAGCCGAGGACGTTATTGACCTGGTTGGGGTAGTCGGCGCGGCCGGTGGCGATGATGGCGTTGGGGGAGGCGGCGCGGGCTTCCTCGGGGGTGATTTCGGGGTCGGGGTTGGCCATGGCGAAGATGATGGGTTTGTCGGCCATGCGGCGGACCATGTCTTGGGTGAGGGCGCCCTTGACGGAGAGGCCGAAGAAGACGTCGGCGCCTTCGATGGCGTCGGTGAGGGTTCGGGCGCGGGTGGCGACGGCGTGGGCCGATTTCCACTGGTTCATGCCCTCGGTGCGGCCCTGGTAGACCACGCCCTTGGTGTCGGCGAGGATGATGTTGTCGTGGCGCATTCCCATGGCCTTGAGGAGCTCGACGCAGGCGATGGCGGCGGCACCGGCGCCGTTGACGACGAGGCGGGTGTCGCGGAGTTCGCGGCCGGTGAGGTGGCAGGCGTTGATGAGGCCGGCGGCGGCGACGATGGCGGTGCCGTGCTGGTCGTCGTGGAAGACGGGGATGTCCATGAGTTCGCGCAGGCGCTGCTCGATGACGAAGCACTCGGGTGCCTTGATGTCTTCGAGGTTGATGCCGCCGAAGGAGGGGCCGAGGTAGCGGACGGCGTTGACGAGTTGGTCGACGTCTTCGGTGTCGATGCAGAGGTCGATGCCGTCGACGTCGGCGAAGCGTTTGAAGAGGGCGACCTTGCCTTCCATGACGGGCTTGCCGGCCAGGGCGCCGAGGTTGCCGAGGCCGAGGACGGCGGTGCCGTTGGAGACGACGGCGACCATGTTGCCCTTGGAGGTGTAGTCGTAGGCGAGGGAGGGGTCTCGGGCGATGTGCAGGCAGGGTTCGGCGACGCCGGGGGAGTAGGCGAGGGAGAGGTCGCGGGCGGTGGTGAGCGGCTTGGTGAGACGGGTGGCGAGCTTGCCGGGCGGGTGGGCGGCGTGCATGGCGAGGGCGTCTTCGCCGGTGATGCGGGTGGTGCGCGGGTCGGTGATGCCGTCGGCCATGGTGTGTCCCCCAGTCGGCTCGTTTGCGCGATCATGGACCGGTAATGTGTTTGGGGGCTAGAGGAAGAGGATGAGCCCTGCTGCCAGTTCGATCCCGAAGGATGCCACGCCCGCGATGGCGCAGTGGTTTGCGTTGAAGGCGGAGCATCCGGATGCGCTGTTGTTTTTCCGGATGGGCGATTTCTACGAGATGTTTTTTGACGATGCGCATGCGGCGGTGGCGGCGCTGGATATTGCGTTGACGCATCGCGGCGAGCACGCCGGAAAGCCTATTCCGATGTGTGGGGTGCCGGTGCATGCGGCTGAGGCGTATCTGGCGCGGTTGATCCGGCGTGGGTTCCGGGTGGCGGTGGGCGAGCAGATGGAGGACCCGAAGCTGCGGGTTGGCAAGGCGCCGATCAAGCGGGCGGTGGTGCGGCTGATCACGCCGGGGACCTTGACCGAGGATGCGCTGTTGGAGTCGGCGCGGGCGAATTTGTTGCTGGCGGTGTGCGCGATCGGGCGGGAACTGGGGGCGGCGTGGCTGGATGTTTCCACCGGGCTGTTCGAGACGCAGGCAGTGGCGGCGGCGGGGTTGGCGGGGTTGCTGGGGCGGTTGGACCCGGCGGAGATCCTGGTCGCGGGGAACATCGACTTGGGCGATTGGTCGGCCAAGCGTGGGCCGGAGCAGGTGGTGCCCTCGGGGGCGGGGAAGCGGCTGGCCGAGGCGTTCGGGGTGGCCGATCTGGAGGCGTTCGGGGCGTTTTCGGAGGCTGAGGCGGCGGCGGCGTGGCTGGCGCTGGCGTATGTGCGGGCAACCCAGGCGGGGACGATGCCGCGATTGGCGCCGCCTTCGCCGCTTGGCCAGTCTGGCCGGTTGGAGATGGATGCGGCCACGCGGGCGAGCCTGGAGGTAACGCGCGCGCGCGATGGCGGGGAGGGGCATACGCTGCTGTCGGCGGTGCGGCGAACCGGCACGGCGGCGGGCGCGCGGTTGCTGGCGGAGTGGCTGTCGGCGCCGTTGACGGATGTTTCCGCCATTGCGGCGCGGCAGGATGGGTGGTCGTGGCTGGTGGCGCATGGGCCGGTGGCGGCGGAGTTGCGGGCGCTGCTGAAGGGGGCGCCGGACATGGCGCGCGCCCTGGGGCGGCTGTCGGTGGGGCGCGGGGGGCCGCGGGACCTGGCGGCGGTGACGCTGGGGCTGGGGGCGGCGCATCGGGCGGTGGCGCTGCTGGATGGGCCGGTGCCGGCGATGCTTGGGCAGGTTCTTGTGGCGTGCGACGTGGGGCGCGAGATGCAGGGGCGGCTGGCGTCGGCGCTGGCGGAACCGGCGCCGTTACGCGTGGAGGACGGAATGATCGCCGCCGGCTTCGATGCGGAGCTGGATGCGGAGCGGGGGCTGCGCGATGACAGCCGGCGGGTGATCGCGGCGATGCAGCTGGATTTCGCGCAGCGCTACGGCGTGGCGAGCCTGAAGATCAAGCACCACGCGCAGCTTGGCTATGTGGTGGAGGCGCCAGCGGTGGCGGTGGAGAAGCTGCGGCAGTTTTCCGAACTCACGCTGCGGCAGGGGATGGCGAACGGTGCGCGGTTCACCTGTCCGGAGCTTTCGGAACTCGACCGCAAGATCAGCGAGGCGGCAGAGCGGGCGCTGGCGCGGGAGCGGGCGATCTTCGCGCATTTGGTGGCGGCGGTGTTGAAGCATGCCGACGCGATTGCTTCGTGCGCGGCGGCGTTGGCGCGGCTGGATGTGCTGCTGGGGGCGGCGGTGCTGTCCGGGGGCGGGACGTGGTGCCGGCCGGAATTGCGCGACGACGAGGCGCTGGTGATCGCGGCGGGGCGGCATCCCGTGGTTCAGGCGGCCATTGCCGAAGCAAAAGGGGGGGCGGGGAGTGCCGCGTTCGTGCCGAACGACTGCACCTTGTCGGCGGATCGGCGGGTTCTGTTGCTGACCGGGCCGAACATGGCGGGGAAATCCACCTTCCTGCGGCAGAACGCGCTGATCGTGATTTTGGCGCAGGCGGGGTTGCCGGTGCCGGCTTCGTCCGCGCGGGTGGGGGTGGTGGATCGGTTGTTCAGCCGCGTGGGGGCTTCCGACGACCTGGCGCGGGGGCGGTCGACCTTCATGGTGGAGATGGCGGAGACGGCGGCGATCCTGCACCAGGCGGGGCCGCGGTCGCTGGTGGTGGTGGACGAGATCGGGCGGGGAACGGCGACGCTGGACGGGCTGGCGATTGCCTGGGCGGTGCTGGAGGCGCTGCATAACACAGTGCGGTGCCGGACGATCTTCGCCACCCATTTCCACGAGCTGGCGCAGTTGACCGCCGAGCTTCCGCGGCTGGCGCCGCATACGATGCGGGTGAAGGAATGGAAGCAGGACGTGGTGTTCCTGCACGAAGTGGCCGAGGGCGCGGGCGGGCGGTCCTGGGGGGTGCATGTCGCGCGGTTGGCGGGCGTGCCCTTGCCGGTGGTGAAGCGGGCCGGCGCAATCCTGTCGGCGCTGGAGACGCGGGCGGGGCGGCTGACGGAGGCGGCGGCGCTGCCATTGTTCGCGGCCGCGGCGCCCG
>JBBQOT010000361.1:0-4128 GCA_038331165.1 Acetobacterales bacterium | reverse complement strand
GGTGAAAGTGGATGTCGATATCGATCCGATTAGTTTTCTGTAGAAGACAAAAAGAAAGCAGTTCTTTTTTGGAAAAAAGAATTAAAAAACTTTTATCCATTAGATAAAGTTAATGGATGAAGTTTCTTTGCTTTTTCCTTTTCAAAGAAAGAAGACCTTCCTTCCTCAACTAACGTTCTTCGCCCGCCCCCTCCAGAACGGCTCCCGCAGCACCGTCTTCAAAACCTTCCCGGCTCCGGACAGCGGCAAGGAACCAGCACGAATCTCCACGCTGCGCGGCACCTTGTAGCCCGCGATCAACCCCCGGCAATGCGCCACCACGGCCTCGGGCGAAATCTCCCGCCCCGCCCGTGGCACCACCACCGCATGCACCGTCTCGCCCCATTTCTCATCGGGGATGCCGATCACCGCCACCTCGGCCACCCCGTCCAGCGTGGAGATCGCCGATTCCACCTCGGCGGAATAGATGTTTTCGCCACCGCTGATGATCATGTCCTTGAAACGATCGACGATATAGATGTAGCCATCCTCGTCCATCGTGCCGCCATCGCCGCTGTGGTACCAGCCCCCCTTCAGCGCCGCCGCCGTCACCTCCGGCAGGTTCCAATACCCGAGCATGATGTTGGGACCGCGCACCTGCACCTCGCCCACGGTGCCGCGCAATACCTCGCGGTCGTCGGTATCGGCGATGCGCACATCGACCAGCAGCGCCGGCCGCCCGCAGCTTTGCGCCCGCTTGCCCTCGGGCTCCGGCTGATGCAGGTCCATCGCGGTGACCAGCGGGGCCGCTTCGGTCATGCCGTAGACGTGCAGGAAGCGCACCCCCTTCATCGTCTGCCTGGCCTTCTGCAACACTGCGTCGGGCATCGGCGAGGCGCCGTACGGGATGACCCGCAGGCTCGATATGTCGAACGTCGCGATATCCGGATGATTGGCCGTGGCGTTCACCATGGTTGGCACCAGCAGCGCATTGGTCACCCGATGCCGCGCAATCGCGCCCAACATGTCCGTCGCATCGAAGCGCGGGATGAACACATGCGTGCCGGCCACCATGGTGATCGCGAAGGCCGAGGCCACATCGGCCAGATGGAACATCGGCCCGGCATGGATATAGACGCTGTCGTATTGATAGCCGACCGCCGGAATGATCATCGCCGCGTTCGACACCAGGTTGCGGTGCGTCAGCATCACCCCCTTCGACCGCCCGGTGGTGCCGCCGGTGTAGAAGATACCGGCCACATCGTTGTCGCCGGCGTCGCCGAACCCGGCCGGCACATCGGCCAGCAGCGACTCCCAGCCCAGCATCCCGGCCGGCGCGGCACCCTCGCCGATATGGATCACCTGCGCCACGTCGCCCATCTGGCCGGCAAGCTGGCCGGGAATGGCGGCGAAGGTGTCGTCGACGATGAGCGCCCTGGCGCCACTGTCGACCAACATGAAGGCAATTTCCGGCGGCGCCAGCCGCGTATTCAACGGCACCATGGTGGCACCCATGCCGGCGATGGCGTACATCGCTTCCCAATAGCGGTCGCTGTTCAGCGCCAGGATCGCCACCCGGTCACCCCGCCCGATCCCCAGCTTCGCCAGCCCACCGGCGATGCGCGCGATCCGCTCGGCCACCTGCGCCCAGGTGAAGCGGCGTTCGCGGAAGATGGTGGCCACGCCGGTCGGGTTGGTGGTGACAGCGCGGTTGAGGCCCTGGATCAGTTGCACGTGGACGCCCCCGGATTTACGTGTTCTAGCCGCGCAAGGTTACATGCCGCCAGCGCAACGCTCAATCCTCAGCGGGGCTCCAGCCATTGGCGATGTAGCAGGCGCGGCGTTCCTGCCGGCGCGGCGCCTGGTGGTCGTCCACCACCATGGTTTGCGGCGGCTCGTACCAACCGCCGTACCAGCTGCACCGGCCGCGCCCGTCGCAACTGCGCATCGGCGGCACCCAGCGGCCGGGAAACATCATCTCCTCGCGCAGGCGCGGCGGCCAGCGCTCGACGGCATGGGCGTCGCACTGCGCCTGCATGGCGCGGAACTCCACCTCGGTGCCGCCCGGCTTGACCCAGCGCTCGGCGCACCCCGCGACAAGCACCAGCGCGGCGAGAACCACGGCGCGTATCATGCAGCCCTCCTCATGCGGCTTGCGCCAGCACCATGCGCCGACGCGGCACGGCGCGGGCTGGGATGGCGGCATATACGTCCTTGACCGCCTCGGTGATGGTCACCCCGGCGAAGCCCGGCACGAAGCGCCGCCCGGTACGCTCCCACAACTTCGCGCCGCGTTGCAACAGGCGCAGATTGGTCGGCGGCAGGAACAGCGCGGTGTCGCGCCGCTCCACCCGGAAGAGCGCGGCCGCCATCAGCCGGCCAACCTGGCCGGGCGAATATGGCGTGCCATGGCCGAACGGCGTGCTTTCCATATGTGCCCACATGCCGCTGCGGTTTGGCGTGACCACCAGCAGCCGCCCGTCATCCTTCAGCACGCGCCAGACCTCGCGCAACAGCCGCCGCGCATTCTCCGCCGCCTCCAGCCCGTGCACCAGCAGCACCCGGTCGAAGCACAGATCGGGAAACGGCAGCGCGTCTTCCTCCGCCGTGCACGACAGGTTGGCGCTGCCCACCGGCCAGCGCGCGGCGCCGATCTGCGCCGGAGTCAGCGCGATGCAGCGCGCCGCCTCCTCCCGCCACAGCCGCAGATAGGGCGCGGCATAGCCCAGCCCCAGCACGGCCTGGCCCGGCAGGCGCGGCCACATCCGCGCCAGCCGCTCGCGCAGCAGATGGGCGGCCAGCGCGCCGCGGCGGGTGGCATAGAACTCGGCCGATTCATGGGCGTCAGAAACCATCGCGCCATTATAGCAGGACCCAGGCCGTTCGTCGTTTGCGGCGTGCGGCACCGGTGCTAGGCTGGGTGGATGATCAAGGTCTCCCTCATCCCCATCCTGCAAGACAACTACGCTTGGCTGCTGCGCGACGAGGAGAGCGGCTGCCGCGCCATCGTCGACCCCGCCGAGGTTGACCCGGTGGTGCGCGCCATCGACGCGGCGATCGCAGCCGACGGCGGCAGCATCGACATGATCCTGCTCACCCATCATCACGGCGACCACGTTGCCGGCACCGACGCCATCCGCGAGCGCTACAAGATCCCCGTGATCGGCGCCCGCGCCGACGCCCACCGCCTGCCGAAACTCGACCGCGAGGTGTGGGACGGCTCCGAGGTCGACCTCGGCGCCAGCACCGCGCGCGTCTTCGAAACCCCCGGCCACACCCGCGGCCACATCAGCTTCTACTTTGCCGATGGCGGCGTGCTGCTCTGCGGCGACACCCTGTTCAGCCTCGGCTGCGGCCGCCTGCTGGAGGGCACGCCGGCCGAGATGTTCAAGAGCCTGATGCGCTTCGCCGCCCTGCCGGGCGACACGCTGGTGTGCTGCGGCCACGAATACACCGAAAGCAACGCCCGCTTCGCGCTGCACGCCGACCCCGAGAACCTTGACCTGCACGCCTATGCCGAACGGGTGAAGGAACTCCGCGCCATGAACCTGCCCACCCTGCCGAGCCTGTTGTCCGACGAGCTGGCGTGCAACCCGTTCCTGCGCGCCGGCGACGTGGCAACGCTGGCCGACCTGCGCGGGCGCAAAGACACCTACCGATAGAGTAATATCCGACCGGCGCGTGACGACTGGCGGCGCTCAGCGCTGGCATCAGGCCATTTGGTCGGGCAATGCGAGGCACCATCGGGAGCGCCCCGCCGATAGGGTCACCGCACCAACCATGCCGCGCCCACTGGCCCGGCCGCCGTCGCGTATCTGGTCGGATCAGCAGCGCCGTTGGGTTGCTTGGGTTTGGTTTATATTGCGATATCGTAACTATTAGGACGTGTGTTCGCGGGGGGATCAAGGGGTCAAAAATCTTTGGGTCGTTCCAGGGGCGAAGAGGTTGAAGGGGCCGCGGTTCGGGATGTCGGGGTAATCCGGTGGGTCGATGATGCAGAAACAGGGCGGCGGGGGCGCGGGGCGGAAGGGGGGCGGGTTGGGCAGGTTGAGTTCGGCGGGCACATCGGGCGAGGCCTCGATGCCGAGCAGGCGGCAGAGCGGGCGCAGGATGCGGCCGGTCTGGGGCGCTGCGGCCAGGAAGGGCCGA
>JBBQOT010000360.1:0-4138 GCA_038331165.1 Acetobacterales bacterium | reverse complement strand
CGACCCCGCCATGCCCTCGCCGCTGGAACGCATGGCCGGCAAAGCCAAGGTCACCCCGGCCACCGGCACCCTGGGCATCGGCACCCGCGGCCAAGGCTCCGAACCCGAAGCCGGCCACGTCTGGGGCCTCGACCAGGGCGAATACAAACAACGCTGCGACCCCTGGCCGCTCAACCCCAAAGGCGAACTGATGCTCGGCGTCAAACTCGAAAGCCCCGAAGGTGTGGCCCGCTGCGAGGAAATCCTCGCCGTCCCTGGCCTGGCCTACGCCGAAATCGGCCCAGGCGACCTCGGCTTCTCCCTGGGCTACCTGACCACCCGCAACAACCCATACCCGCCGGAAATGCAGTCCGCCCGCGACCGCATTCTGCGCGCCTGCATACACAACAATATCGCCTTCCTCGAAGCCTGCTGGCCCGAAAACGTCAAGCAACGCATCGACGACGGTGTCCGCGTTCTGGCCGGCGGGCGGGAGGATTCATCGGTGATCGGACGGGCGTATCAAAACAGGACAATGCCAGTGTAGCGGGAAGGCCAGGGCTCTGCCCTGGACCCGCTGGGGCGTCGCCCCAGGCCCCGTCTACAAGAGAACCATCTAGAGACAGCATTCAGGAGCAGCGCGATGCGACCGATTGTCAACGGGATCGCCCTTGTCCTCGTCATGACGCTGGCCGGATCGGCAACCGCCGATGACCGCTCGATCGGCGTCACCCTCGACGAGATGACATGGACAAAAATCCGCCGCCTCGGCGAAGCGATCGTGCTGCACGGCGACCCCGCCAAACCCGCACCCTACGTCGTGCGCCTCAAGGTCGGCCCCAACAACATCACCCCGCCGCATACCCACCCGCAAGCCGAAAACATCACCGTCATCTCCGGCTGGATCGGCTTCGGCCTCGGCCCAGTCTTCGACCAACAAAAAGGCCGCGTCCTGCCCGCCGGCGCATTCTACCACCTGCCCGCCAATACCCTGCACTTCGCCTGGACCGGCCCCGAAGGTGCCGTGATCCAAGCCCACGGCATCGGACCCTTCCCCTAACACCACTATTGCCCATCAAGCGCCGCCGCGAAGTGCCGCCAAAAATAACTGCGTCCGAACCGCGAAATTTTTCAAAGCCCCCCTTGCACCGGCCGCCGGATTGCCCTAAATAACTAACATGTGTAACCCCTCCCCCCTCCCGGCTGAGCCGTTTGCCGGCCTCCTGGCCGACATGCGTGCGCAGGCTGACGGCCACGCCACCCGGCACGGGGTGACCGCGGCGCTGCACGTCCTGATCCTCACGGCTCTCGTTCAGCTCCTCACCGGGCTTGGGCAGATCTTCGACCAATGGCGGGCCGGCCTTCTTCCACTCCCGGCCCCCCGCGCCCTCCCGCACCGCCACAGCCCGCGGCCTGCCAGCATCACGCCGTCGAAGGCCAGTACTCCGTCCCGTCAGCGTGGTTCGTCGCGCCCGCCCGCTCCGGCGCGCCACGTCCCAACGCCACCGGCCCGCGAGTTTGCCGCAACCGGAAATGCCATTGCTGCGGCGGCGCCCTGGCGCCCCGCCGCCACCCCAAACTCCATCACTCCCGCGCCACCCCCCTTTCGCGCCCGCGCGGGCCCCGAAATTGCCCACTCACGTTTTTTCGCCTGTCCCATACCTCGACCGACTCACGTCTTTTTCATTCCGATATAGCAACCAATTGCTAGTTTCCTCAACTCCCTTAACGGATAAAGTTTTTTTGCTTCTTTTTGTTCACAAAAAGAAGACTTCTCCCCTCCCTTCCCTCCTCTCCCACTTCCCCTATCCTACCCAAACCATCAGGGAGAAAAATCATGGACCTCAGGGGCGCAATAGCCTTGGTAACGGGCGGCAATGGCGGTTTAGGCCAGCGCATCTGCCACAAACTGGCAGGTGAGGGCGCCCACATTGCGGTAATGTATGCGCAAAGCCGCGACCAGGCCGAGGCTGTGGCGCAGGAGCTCACCGCGACCTACCAGGTCAACGCTGCCGCTTTTGCCTGCGACATCACCGACCAGGCCGCGGTTGAGGCGTTGGTGGCTGCGGTTCGCGCGCGTTTCGGCGCCATCGACATTCTGGTCAACGACGCTGCCTTCAATAAATCCGTGCCATTCCACGACCTCGATGCCATGACCATGGAGCTATGGGACAAGATCATGGCGGTGAATCTCACCGGCCCGATGCGCCTGACCAAGGCGGTCGCCCCGGTCATGAAGGCGGGCGGTCGCGGCCGCATCGTCAACATTTCCTCGGTGGCGGGTCTCACGCCGTCGGGCTCGTCGATCGCCTATGCGATTTCCAAGGCGGGCCTCATTCACATGACCCGCTGCATGGCGGTGGCTTTGGCGCCCGAAACATTGGTTAACTGCGTCGCCCCAGGCTTGCTGGAGGGCACGCGCGCCACCGCCAATCTCCGGCCCGAGCAGGTGACCAATTCCGCCACCTCATCGCTGCTGAAAAAGGCCGCCGACAAGGATGATTGCGCCGACATGGTGGTCACCATGTGCCGCACCGAGACGATGACCGGCCAGACCATCGTGATCGACGCGGGGCGCGTTTTTCACTGAGGCGAGCAGCCGGCGGCCGGGTGGCCGCCGGCTGGCGTATCAGGCGGCGGCTTCGTCGCGCCGGTCACGCACCTTCACATAGGCCAGCGCGGCGTGTTGCTGGCAGTATGGCTTGCCCGGCGTCGCTTCGCCGTCGCAGAAGCGGAAGCTTTTGGTGCCCGGCTCGCCGATTGGCCAGCAGCATGCCTGCGGCCGGATGGCGCGGAAGTTGGTGGTGGCCGGCCGTGAGGCCACCACGCGCGGCACCGGGGCCGGCGGGGCAGGGCGGGGCGGCGCGCTGGCCAATTGCGGCGCCGGCGTATTGGTGGCGGCCAGTGGCGGCAGGGTCGGGCCGGTTACCCGGCGCGCCATTACCGAGCGCGGCACGGCGGTCACCCCGTCGCGGCGGATTGGCGAGGGCCGCGGCGGCAGGTTCAGCCGATGCGCCTTGCCGACCACGGCGTTCTTCGAGATCGACATGCGTCGCCCGATCTCGGCGGTGGACAGGCCTTCCGCCCAGAGTGCGCGCAGCCGCGCAATCGACTCTTCGTTCCACTCCATCTCGTGGCTCCTTCGCCTTCAGACACAAGATACGGTAGTCTGATCCATGCCCCCGTCAACGCCGGAGTCGCCGCCAAACGCAAAAACTTGTGGACAACCTGTCACCAGACCCCAACATCTGGTGGATAATCCATAGTACGCGGCACTTTCGTGTCCGCTGTCAGAACAACAGCCCCTTCTTCAGCATCCCGTGCACGCCTTTCTCCCCGTTCACCGTCTGGGTAACGTGGAAGTCCACCGCCAGCGAGCAGAACTGATAGGCCTGCTCGCGCGACAGGTTTGATCGCAAGCAGATGAACCCGATCATCTCGCGCAACGCCGTCTTCATCGCCTGGTCCAGGTCTTCGTTCATGCCCATCGAAATGAAATGCGTCGCCGTCTCGGCCCGCGGATAGCGCAACGCCACCACCCCGCCCGCCGCCTTGTGCAGCACCAGGGTGAAGGTGCCGGTGAGGCAAATTTCCAGCGCGTTGATGCACACTTCGCCGTCGCCCTGCACCCCGTGGCCGTCGCCAGCCGAGAACAGCGCGCCGGGGGCGAGCACCGGCAGGAACAGGGTGCTGCCCTGGGTGAGTTCCTTGTTGTCGAGGTTGCCGCCGTGCTGGCGCGGCTGGATGGTGGAGATGGTGCCGTAACTGGGCGGCGGGGCCACGCCCATCACGCCGAAGAACGGGGCCAGCTTCAGCTCCACGCCATAGGGCATCCGGCAGGTGCCGGCGGCGCGGTCGACCGGGATGTGGGTGAGGAAGCGCTCGTGGAAATCCTCCGGCAGGGTGCCGGCGAGCGGGCGGAAGCCGCAGAAGCCCCAGTCGTTGCCCAGTTCAATCTTGTCGATGCGCACTTCCAGCATGTCGCCGGGCATGGCGCCCTCTACCGCCACGGGCCCGGTGATGATGTGCCCGCCGGCGCGCGGGATGTCGGAGGCGTGAATGGCGGCCAGCGCCGGTGGTATCGCCAGGCCCGAGCCGGGCGGCGGCATCACGTCGGGCCCGCCGGAGACGCATTCCAGCACCACGGTGTCGCCGGATT
>JBBQOT010000359.1:0-4140 GCA_038331165.1 Acetobacterales bacterium | reverse complement strand
CGCCGTTCTCGTCAATGGAGCCCATGGAGGCGCGGATGCCGCCGCCGTTCTTGAGGGAGACCACCACCGGCACGCCATTGGGCAGCGCCTTCAGCGCGGCCAGCGCATTGGCGTCGGCCGACAGGTTGCCCAGGTTGGTTTCCTGGGCGCGGGCGAACACACGGTCGCCTTCCAGATAGACCTCGCTGAAGCCGAACTTGTTGCCGTCCTTGGCAGTGACCACGGCATCGACGGCCGAGGTGATGGCCTGCACTGCCTTGCCGGTGGTGCTGTTGGCGATGATCTGCGCCGCGCTGTCATTGCTGGCGTATACCGCCTGCAGCGTGGCCTCGTTGGCGGCATAGGCGCCGTTGGTGAACTCGTTCAGGGCAGCGGTGTTGATTTGGCCGGCATCGTCGAACTCAACCTGAAGGCGGCCGAGATAGGTGTATTCGGTGTCGGTGGTGACGATGAGCGTGGGCGCGCCGTCGGCGCCCTTGGTGACGATCGGGTAGGTGTCGACGAAGTCGGCGGTGTGGCCGTTGAAGCCCACGGCGATGTCGGTCTTGTCGCCCAGGCGCTCATGCCCGCCGCCGGCCACCATCACGTCGATGCCGGTGACCAGGCCGGCGAGCTGCTTGTTGCGCTCGATGGTGTCGAGCTGGTCGACCATGACGATCTTGTTGATGCCCGCGGCCTGCAGCGCGTTCACGCCCGCCTGCACATAGGCGGCGACTTCCTGCAGGTCGGCTGTGGCGGCGTTGGCGTCGTCCTTCGGCACGGTGCCGTTGGGCGAGGTCTTGATCAGCAGGTCGTAGGTGGTGGCGCCGACGATGCCGATTTTCTCGCCGTTGATGGTGGTGACCGCGTAGGGCGCGATCTTGCCGCCGATGGTGGAGGTTTCCTTGCCCGCGAACGCGTTGCTGGCTGTTCCGCCCAGCGTGGCGTCGGCCAGGCCGCGCAGCGAGGAGTCCTTCGAGAAGTCGAGGTTGGTGGTGATGAACGGGAACAACGCGCCTGCCCATTTGCCGGCGGCCACGATGGCGCCAGAGACAACGGGGGAGCCGAGGTCGAATTCATGGTTGCCGAGTGCGGAGGCATTGACGCCGAAAGCGTTCATGATTGCGACGTCGGGCCGCGCCAGCGCGGTGGCGCCGATGCCGGCCACGGCGCTGAGCGAAGGGTCGGCGCCGGCGACCAGCCAGGGGCCGGGAATCCAGGTGTCGCCCTCGGCTAATACCAGGGTGTTGGTAGCCTGGGTACGGAACTGGTCGATCATCGCTCCCATGATGGGGGCCGTGGAATTCGCGATCGTCCCGGTCTCGCCGTACATATGGAGGACCTGCAGGGTATAGGCCATGGCTTCGAGCGCTCCCGGGAATGACTCAAGGATGCATCGGTAGCCGTGATGCCGCGGTGCGCGTTGCCCTACAACGATGATGGAGCGGTTAAACTACAATGAAGAAGCCGCGGCAGTTCCGCGACGCGGGTTGCTCCCTACTGCTTCTGGCCTTGGCGCTTCGGCCGGCGGTCAGACCCGCGGCGCCAGCCTTCATGCCGCGACATTTTTTCAGATCTCGCGAACCGCGACTCATCCGCGGTCGGCGGGCGGTTGATCTGCGCGCCCGGCTGGCTGGCGGCGGCGCGCGAAGCCAAGACTCCATACCGTGGGTCGCAATCAGCAAGACAAAGCACTAGGGCCGATATCGACAGCGAGAAAATACTTGTCGCGTTTCCGCAGTTTGACCCATTGGAACCGCATTTTCGCGTCGACGGTTCGGGCTGAACAGTGGAGACGGTTCGATCCCTGTCCCTCAGCCCGCACCGAATGGCGCGGGACAGGTGGAAGCAGGCCTGAAAGTGGAGACTTTTCCGCCTCAGGTCCCTCTCCCCAGCCAGTTCCCCGTGGCGATACGGTCTCTCGGTGCCTTCGGGTATCGGAAAAGCGCTAGGTTTCAGAAGGGTTTGCCGGGAGGCGATTTGACTGGCGTCGGGCCAGCGATGCCGTTTTTGGGTCGCTCGAGGGCCGGAGTCTCCCGACGGTTTGCCTTGCGTGATTTAGGATGGCATCAAAAAATCTTTGTGGATCAATATCTTGGCTCGGAGGTTCGGACTTTCGGTTCGAACCCTCCCTGGACCGCCAGTTGCAATGCGAGAACCGGCCTCCGCTTGATCGACCCACAAGGCGATCTTGACCCAACACACCAACGGCTATTTCGGCGCGTTCTGAGGACCAGAAACCGACGGCGCGACGGGGGCGATGCGGCAGATGGCCCGTATCGCCACTGACTGGCGGTTGCGCGCGGTGGCGGCACCGCTGATCGTTTGCACGCAGGCGCAGAGCAGTGCGGCGATCCTGGCGCCGAAGGTGATCGCGGAGGACGATATTGTGCGCTGTCGCGATCTGGGTGCTGCTTTGGCGGCGGGTTTGGCGCCGGGGGTGTTCTGAGGGCGGCGCGGCGTGTGGCGGGGGGAGTGGGGCCGGGATGGAAGACGCTGCCGTTGCGGGCAGGGGCTCGGCGTTCGCTGATCGTCAGAGGGCAAGCCGGTTTGCGTTGGGGGGGGCTGTTGTGGTTGCGGGGATCGTGGGGGCGGCCGCGGTATCGCCGTGCAGATGGCGTTGGATCCGGCCGACCCGGTTTTGCTCAGCCCGGCGTTGCTACAGCGCGAACCAGGTGGAATCGACCGCCTGCTGCGGGAACCACACCTCGATGGTCAGGTCCGCGATCGTATCGTTGTTTACGTTACCCTGGATGATCGCCACGTTCTGGCCGTACTCGACGCGCAGCCGACCGGGCGTGCCATCGAACTGCGCCTGGCCAATGAAGCTGAAGCTGTCGAATTGCGGCGTCATGAAGTTCGCGTCGAACAGGGTGAAGTCGAGCACCTCGCCCGCCGCGTGGCTGAAGTCCAGCAGCGAGATGGTTGAGGTCGCCGGCAGGCCGATCGCATCCTGGAGGATGAAGAAGACGTCGGTGTCGCCCTCGCCGAACACGTCGTCGTTGCCGCCGCCGAGGAAGAAGAAGTTCCGGCCTGGGTTGCCCACCAGCATCTCGTTCGCTTCGGTGCTCGCGAACTGGGCAATGGAATTTTCGTCCTCGACGATCAGCGCCGCCGGATGGATGGCGGACACGCCGGCACCATTGGTCGGCGACTCCAGCGTGAGGAAGAAGCTGCTGTTGACTTCACTCGCGTTGTTGCCGGCGACGTTGACGGTGACGATCTTGCTGCGCTCGTTAGGCGCGAAGGTCACGCTGCCGGACGGGAAGCTGCCGCCGACGAAGTCCGCCGCGATGGCAGCCGATGCGAGGGCGGGAAAGGCATTCTCATCTACGTTGATGGTGGGAGCCGCCTTCCACGACACCGACTGGGTACCGGTGGCGATGCCGTCGCGGACGATGGTGAAGGTGAACGGCCTGTTTTGCCCGGTTGGACCCTCGGTGCGGATGGCATTGAGGGTGTAGGCGCGGAAGGTGGTGTCGTTGTCGTGGATGATGCCGAGTGCGCTCGCGGTGGTGATCGCCACCCCAGCAGTCGCATTTGACAGGGTGACGGTAAACTGTTCGTCGGCCTCCACTGCCACGTCGCCGGCGATATTTACGGTGATGGTCTCGCTGCCCTGGCCGAGCCCGAAGGACAGGGTGCCGGAGGGCAGGATGCCGCCGGGGAAATCGGCCGCATTGGCGGGCGCGCCGCCGCTGCCGGCGACCGCCCAGTTCACGCTTGCCACGGGCTGGGTGTTGCCGGGGCGGGTGACTGTGAAGGTATAGGCGGTGGTGCCGGCATTGCCTTCGGTTTTGGTCACCGTGGCTGGGCCGATGGCCATGCTGCGGTCGTCGTTCTGGATGATCCCGCTGGCCAGGGCGGTGCCAAGGGTGAGGCCGGAGGACGGGTTCGACAGGGTGATGGCGAAGCGTTCGTTGAACTCTCCCACCGCGTCAGCGGCGACACCGATGGTCACGGTGCGGCTCATCTCGCCGGCTAAGAAGACGACAGTGGCGGATGGCAGCACGCCGCCGGCGAAATCGGCCGCGTCGGCCGGTACCCCGCCGGCGCCGATGGCGCCGGTGACCGCCCATTTGACGCTCTGCCCCGCCGCCGTGCCGCCGGTGCGGTCGACCTTGAAGGTGAAGGGTGTGGGGAGAGCGCCGGTGCCCTCGG
>JBBQOT010000358.1:0-4140 GCA_038331165.1 Acetobacterales bacterium | reverse complement strand
AAACCCGAACGTGGACTTCCCTGTCGGCTACTATCTTCCTGAGCTGGCGCATCCGTTTCACGCCTTCACGCAGAAGGGCTACCAACTCACCATGGCATCGCCCAACGGCGGCGCAATTATTCATGACGAGATGAGCGATCCGGATGGCCGCTTCGGCAATCCGATGGATTTCATCAGCCGGGGCTTCAAGGTGACGCCCAAGATTGTCGAGCAGTTGGGTGCAACCAGGCGGATCGCCGAGATCGATGTGGCGGACTACGATGCCCTTTTCGTGGTGGGCGGCCTTGGGCCGATGATCACGTTCGTTGACAACGAGCCATTGCATCGTCTGTTCGCGGCCTTCTATGAAGCCGGCAAGGTGACAGCCGCGCTTTGTCACGGGTCGGTCATTCTATTGAAGACGCGCCTGTCCAATGGAAAGTTGCTGGCGGAAGGTAAGACGTGGACCGGCTTCTGTGATGCAGAGGAGGCGGTTGTCGACAAGGCCTACGGTAAGACGGTCCAGCCGTTTCGCATTGAAACTGAGGCAAGAAAAATCCCTGGCACCAAATATGTCCAGGGCGCGGCTCCATTTAGACCCTACGCCGTAGCCGACGGTCGCCTGATCACGGGGCAACAGGGATCATCTGGCATGGCCACTGCCGATCTCGTGATTAAGGCGTTGGAGGCTTGAATTTCAATATTGGCGAACTGAAGGGCCTGGCGTGCAACCTTGTGCGGCACCAGATAGTTGTCGCGTTCAAATAGATAGTAAAAAATCGAGTAAGAGCACGTTCTAACGCCGTCTTTCTCGGTTCACCAGGACCCATGCGCGTGGTGTCGTCAACGCAGTTTCATAGAAATTGGTGGGTGTTTGGGGGGGACAAGGCCGGCCAGAGTTTTATTCCAATTCATTTAAAAATTATAAAAATAATTTTTACGAAATAGTTCAATAATAGTTATTTAGTTGCAAAAATATTGAACTTACCTTCACGATGACGCCATTTCCCCATCACAATCCGACATATGATAAAAATCGGAAAGTTTTTTTGTTTCTTTTTGTTCACAAAAAGAAGATTTTTGCTTTAACTGGTGTTCCGCTCCGGTTCAGGCCGCGTCGCCCTTGAATTATGCGGCGTCGTTGCCACAATAGGTTAAAGTGGGGCCGAAGCGGAACGATATGTCCGAACGGGAACAACGAACAGGGGGCTGGCGGCATGATCAAGCTTAGCGTTAACGGGCGCGTGCATGACGTCGACGCGCCGGCGGACACGCCGTTGCTGTGGGTGTTGCGCGAGTGGCTGGGCATGACCGGCACCAAGTATGGCTGCGGCGTGGCGGTATGTGGCGCCTGCGCGGTTCATGTGGACGGGGAGATCATGCGCTCCTGCGGCATGTCGGTGGGCGATGTGGGCACGGGGAAGATCACCACCATCGAGGGCTTGTCGCCCGATGGGTTGAGCCATCCGGTGCAGAAGGCGTGGCTGGCGCATGAGGTGCCGCAGTGCGGCTATTGCCAGTCGGGCCAGATCATGGCGGCGGCGGCGCTGTTGACGGGCACGCCGAAGCCGACGGATGCCGATATCGATGCGGCGATGACCAATATTTGCCGTTGCGGGACGTATCAGCGGGTGCGGGCGGCGATCCATACCGCGGCCAAGACTGGTGCGGCGTGAGGGGGGCGGGGAACATGGAACAGATTTCGGTGGTTGCACGGCGCGGCTTTCTGGGCAGTGCTGCGGCGGTGGCTGGTGCGTTCTCGCTGGGGTGGACGATCCCCGGCGCCCAGGCGCAGGGCGTGGCCAATTCGGCGGCGACGGCTGCGGGCGGGGTTGAGGTTGGCATCTGGGCGGTGGTGATGCCCGACGATACCGTGGTGGTGCGGATTGCGCGCTCGGAGATGGGGCAGGGCACGCTGACGGGCCTGGCGCAGTTGGTGGCTGACGAGATGGATGCGGATTGGGCGAAGGTGCGGGCGGAATACATCTCGCCGGAGGCCAATCTGGCGAATAAGCGGGCCTGGGGCGACATGTCGACTGGCGGGAGCCGCGGCATTCGCGCGTCGGTCGATTATGTGCGCAAGGGCGGGGCGGCGGCGCGGGCGATGCTGATCCAGGCGGCGGCGGCGCAATGGGGCGTGCCGGTGGGCGAGTGTGCGGCGAGCGAGAGCGTGATCACGCACCGGCCGTCGGGCCGGACGCTGCGCTATGGCCAGGTGGCGGCGGCGGCGGCGAAATTGCCAGTGCCGACGGATGTTGCCGTGAAGACGCCGGCGGAGTGGAAGATTGTCGGCAAGGGCGTGAAGCGGCTGGACACCGTGGAGAAGCTGAGCGGCAAGCTGGTTTATGCGATCGACCTGCAAGTGCCGGACATGCTGAACGCGTCGATTGCGCAGAGCCCGGTGTTTGGCGGCAAGCTGGTCAGTTTTGACGCGGCGAAGGTGATGGGCATGCCGGGGGTTCGCCATGTGGTGAAGGTGGATGACGGTGCGGTGGCCGTGGTGGCGGATAAGTGGTGGCAGGCGCAGTCGGCGTTGAAGGCGTTGCCGATCGTGTGGGACGAGGGGGCGAACGGGAATGTCAGTTCGGCTTCGATCGCGGCGCACCTGACGGGCGGGCTGGATGCCAAGGACGCGTTTGTCGGGCTGCGGCAGGGCGATGTGACGGCGGCGATGGCCGGGGCTGCGAAGAAGGTGGAGGCGGTGTATGGGACGCCGTTCCTCAACCACGCCACGATGGAGCCGATGACGTGCACGGCGAAGTGGGACGGGACCACGATCGAGGTGTGGGTTTCGAGCCAGAACGGCGATGCGTCGCTGGCGGCGGCGGGTGAGGCGGCGGGGGTGCCGTTGGCGCAGGTGCGCGTGAACAAGCACCACCTGGGCGGCGGGTTCGGGCGGCGCGGGCAGCAGGATTCGGTGAGCCAGGCGGTGCGGATTGCCAAGCAGGTGCCGGGGCGGGCGGTGAAGCTGATCTGGTCGCGCGAGGAGGACATGCAGCACGGCTATTACCGGCCGATCACGATGGCAAAGATGCAGGCCGGGCTGGATGCGCAGGGCAATCTGGTGGCGCTGCATGGGCGGATTTCCGGGCAGTCGATTTTGGCGTATCTGGCGCCGGCGCGCATGGCGGGGGGCATGGACCCGGTGCAGTTCCAGGGCTGGAACAAGGAGGAGTTCGGGTATCAGGCGATCCCGAACATCCTGATGGACCATGCGATGCGCAATACGCATGTGCCGGTTGGGTTCTGGCGCGGGGTGAACCACAACCAGAACGCGGTTTATCTGGAGTGCTTCCTGGACGAGGTGGCGCATGCCGCCGGGAAGGACCCGCTGGCGTTTCGGCTGGGGATGATGGGGCAGATGCCGAAGTTGGCGGCGGTGTTGAAGGCGGCGGCGGACAAGGCGGAGTATGCCAAGCCGCTGCCGGCCGGCGTGTTCCGTGGGATTTGCGCCAATTATGGCTTCGGCAGCTATACCGCGGCGGTGGCCGAGGTGTCGGTGAGCAAGGCCGGGGAGTTGAAGATCCTGCGCATCGTGGCGGCGACCGATTGCGGCCATGCGGTCAATCCGGACCAGATTGCCGCCCAGGTTGAGGGCAGCTTCGTCTATGGGCTGTCGCCGCTGTTCAGCAGCGAGAACACGGTGGCGAAGGGGCGCATCGTCGAGGGCAACTTCGACACCTACGAGGTGATGAAACTGGACCAGATGCCGGTGGTGGAGACGGTGATCGTGCCATCCGGCGGGTTCTGGGGCGGGGTGGGCGAGCCGACCATTGCCGTCGCGGCGCCGGCGGTGCTGAACGCGATCTTTGCCGCGACCGGCAAGCGCATCCGCACCCTGCCGCTGAAGCACCATGACCTGAGCCACGCCTGAGGCGGCGTGGCGCACGGCTGCCTGAGCGCAGTTCTGTTGGGGGTGGTGGTGGCCTTTCCGGCCGCCGCCGCGGGCCCGGCGGTGGTGGGAGATGCCATTGTGGCGCCGCTCACCGATGTGCCGGGCGATCCGGTGCGGGGGCGGGCGGTGGTGGCGGGCCGGCAGGTCGGCACCTGCGTGCTGTGCCATGCCGGGCCGTTCCCAGAGGAGCGGTTGCCGGCGAGCATCGCGCCGGACCTGCATGGCGTGGGCGAGCGGCTGACCCCGGGGCAGATCCGGTTGCGGCT